>CAJMLC010000098.1 GCA_905214155.1 uncultured bacterium
CGCGTCGTTCGTCTCGCAGACCGCGCCGACGATGTCGCGCACGGTGCGCTTGAGGTACGCCTCGTTGCGGTCCTCGCGGGAGATGACCTTCTCCCAGTCCCACTGGTCGACGTAAATAGAGTGGAGGTTGTCCACCTCTTCGTCGCGCCGGATGGCGTTCATATCGGTGAACAGGCCCTTGCCGACGTTGAACTCGTAGCGCTTGAGCGCCAGCCGCTTCCACTTGGCGAGCGAATGGACGACCTGCGCGTTGACGCCGACATCGGGAATGTCGAACGAGACGGGGCGCTCGACACCGTTGAGGTTGTCATTGAGGCCGGAATTTTCATCGACAAACAGCGGCGCGGACACCCGGCGCAGATTGAGCGCATTGCCCAGATTCACCTGAAAATTGCTCTTGATGAACTCGATTGCCCGCTGCAGCTCATAAACGCTGAGCGGAGCATGATAATTTTGCGGAATGGTCAGCTTGCTCATTATGACAAACCTCACTTTCTTTGCATTCTCGGGCAAAAGCCCTGAAATAATACGCTATATTATACGCGATTGGCCGGGATTATGCAAGCGGGAATGAAAATTTTCCCGCCCGCCGCCGGTCAGGGCACGGCAAACAGGCCCCGCCATCGGCAGGGCCTGTTCAGATAGAGTATTCATGTTACGCAAGAAACCCGAAAAGGAGGAACAGAAGTGCGGACAGGCCGCAGGAGACGAGGGTGTATGGCAGGACAGCGGCGGATTGCGATGCGGGTGTGGTGCCCATGACGCTGGAGACCAGCGCTTCGGTGTCACCGCAGACGTAGAGTGAACAGCCGGCGGCGGCTGCACTGACGACAGCGGCTGCGGTGAGATATGAAACTGAGTTTGGATCTGATCGTGCCGAAGCTGCCGTATCCAGTGATCGCGCAGCGGCGCAGTAAAAATTCGGCCCGCGTGATACAGGACATCCGCTTCGCGGGTGAGCAGCAGGAGCTGATGCCGAATCATCTCTACATCGGGCGGGCTGCTGATTTTCTCCGATATGAGCAGATCCCGGAGGAGATCAGCGTCCTTTGCCTGGGAGAGCTGCCGCAGCGTGAGGATGACCGCTATGCCTATGCAGCAGTAGGTGAGGGAGACAGTCTGATCGCACTGTTCAATCGGCTTCAGGATATATTCTTATTGTTCAACAACTGGGAACGTACGCTTCATTCCTTGTTGGAGAGGCAGGCGTCGCTCAATGAGTTTCTTGATGCAAGTGCAGATATTATCGGCTATCCGCTCGATGTCATCGACGTGGCGGAAAGTACGCTCGCCGCGGCCAAGACCGGCGATCCCGGGGATGTTGTCTGGCGCGAAGTATGCGAGGGGTTTATTCACGCAGATACGCTGAGCAACGATTCGATCAAGGCGGAACGGATCATCCAGAATTCTGCCCCCGTCGAGTATTATTCGACGGTCTCCCGGCGGAACTTGCTCACGATGGCCGTTCGCATCCAGCGGCATGTGGTGGGCTTCTTGTCGGCACACATGCCGCAGGAGGGTGAGACCTCCTTCGGGCGGGATACGATCCAGATGCTGTCGTTTTTGGAGCGGTTCGTTGCGTGGCGGATGAACGAAGATGATTTCCACCGGCTCTCGCGTGGCTGGGTGTTTGAATATATCCTGCTGGAGCTGATCGAGGGACGGCTGGTCAATCCGGAGGATATTCGTGGGCGGGAGCAGATGCTGTCGTTCTCTACCGATGGGCCGAAGAAGATCTTTGTTTTTACACCGCGCGGGCGCACGGCAGACGATCTGGAGCTCGATCTTCTGCGCGCAGCTTGAGACGATGTATCGCAGTTTTCATGGCATCATCTATCAGGGAAACGTCGTGGCCATCGATCTCGAGGCATCCATCGCAGCGAAGCATTCGTCCGATCCTCTGTTTATCAAGTGGCTGCTGACGAATGATCTCGATTGCAGTGTGAGCAATTTCTATACAGCGATTTCCGACACGTTGATCTACTATACGCAGGCGCTCAAGGCCCGCTTCTATGGCGGGACGCTCAATCCCAAAAAACGCATCCATTATTATTGGGATTGTGCGTTGGAGCACTCGTTTGAGATCATTGCGGGGCAGATGGACCTGCGGTCGCTAATCCATCCGACGATGAAGGGCATCCTGATGCAGCTGAAATCAACACCGTTCCTGCTGGAGACGCTCCGCGCATATCTGCGCAACGAGCGGAACATCAGCCAGTCTGCACAGGAGCTGTTTGTGCACAAAAACACCATGAACTATCGGGTCAACGTTCTGCGGGAGAAAATGGCCGGCTGCGATCTCGACTCGTATGACGATCGGTCACGTCTGCTCTATTCCATCGATATTTTGGAGTATATGGAGCAGTTCATGGGCTATGATTTGACGACTGATACCTTTGCACCGGATGCTCCGATCGCGGCGCACAGTCTGCAGGCGGAGCTGCAGGAGCAGATCGTCCCGGAGGGCGCAGCGCTGCCGGGCGAGCGGATAGAATGAGCAAAATCGAGAGGAAATGTCCGGGCCGGTTTATGCGTATCGCACAAACCGGCTCGGACTTTCGTGCGAGCCGGACATGTTCGAACAGGACACCGCATGCTATAGTAAGACCATCGGCAGGAGAAAGTTCTGCGCCGTAGGCTCCAAATTTTATCATGAGGTGAATGAGATCATGGCATTGACCAGAGAACAGGCGAAAGAGGTCCGCACGCTGCAGATCAAGGCGGCGGAAAACCGCCAGACGCTGATCGATCTGACGTATATTTCCGGCTATTCCCATTTGGACGGCCCGCTTTCTGCCACAGATACTCTGACCGCACTCTATCAGAAGTTCCTTAATTTTGACAAAGATCATCTCGACGATCCGGAACGCGACCGCTTCGTCCTGTCCAAGGGCCACAACGCGGACATCATGTACTGCATCTTCGCCAACATTGGCCTCTACGACCGCGACGAGCTGATGCGCGAATATAAGGCCTATATGGGCCGCTGGGGCGAGCGTCCGAACCGCTTCCACAATCCGGGCTTTGAGATCTGCTCCGGCTCGCTGGGTCACGGCATGCCCATCGCCATCGGCATGGCGATGGCAGCTCGCATCGACAAGTCCAAGCGCCGGGTCTACTGCCTGGGCGGTGACGGCGAGCTTCAGGAAGGCTTGAACTGGGAGGCTATCATGAATGCCGGCCACAATAAGTTCGGCAACCTGATCATGATCGTGGACCAGAACCGCTGCCAGGGCTGCCGCCTCGTCAGCGAGACGATCAACTCCGACAACCTTGGCGAGCGCATCGCGTCGTTCGGCTGGGACGTGCGGGAGCTGGCCGATGGCAACGATATGAAGCAGATCTATGAAGTGCTGAACAGTCTGCCTGTGCGCAGCGGCGAAGAGCGGGCAAAGCCCATCTGCATCCTGCTGCATACGAAGAAGGGCTGCGGTGTGCAGTACATGGAGGACGGCATGGCCAAGTGGCATGCGGGCGGCATCGGCGATGACAAGATCGACGAGACGCGCAAGTCGATCAACGATAAGCTCGCCGCGCAGCTCGCCGTGACGGACGCGATCATCAATGGTTGAGAAGGAGTGTGAACGGAAATGGCTAAAATCACATGGGAAATGAGCGGCGAAGAGGCGGTCGGCTCCGCACGTGCTGCATTTATCAAAAAGATCTATGAGCTTGCGGAAAAGGACAACGACATCTGCCTCATCAACTGTGACTGCTCACCGGAAGGTTCTGTGCAGGACAAGTTTGGAAAGAGCTTCGGCGATCGCTTTATGGACACCGGCATTCAGGAACAGGACGCCTGCGGGATCGCTGCCGGTCTGGCCCTGAACGGGAAAAAAGTATTTTGTCAGGCGTTTGGCCCGTTTTTGAGCATGCGCTCGGCCGAGTTCGTCTATCTCGACGGCGCCTATAATAATGCTCCAGTCACGTGGATTGGCACGCACTGCGGCGTCACGGCTGAGGCCGGCCCGACGCATGCGGCCATCATGGACATCGCTTATATGCGTGCCATGTCCAACATGACCATCATCGCGCCGACCGACGCCGTCATGATCGAAAAGGTCATCGAGCGCGCGGTCGACTATCCGGGCCCGATCTACATCCGCTGCGCCCGCGGCGAAGAGCCGCTGGTCTATCACGAGGGCCAGTTGGAAGACTATCAGATTGGCAAGGCCATCCAGCTGACCGATGGCAATGACATCACCCTCATCGGCACTGGCAACGGCGTCTATCAGTGTGTCAAGGCCGCGGCAATGCTGGAAAAGGAGGGCATTTCTGCCCGCGTCATCGACCTGCATACGGTGAAACCGCTGGATCGGGAGATCATTCTCAAGGCCGCAAAGGAAACGCGCGCGATCATCACCGTGGAAGACCATGTGATTGACGGCGGCATGGGCTCTGCTGTGGCGGAGGTCGTCACTTCTTCGCTCAATCCAGAGGTCCGTGTCCCGGCCAAGCGTCTTGGTATCCCGAACTGCTTCTTCATTTAGGGTTCGCCGGAAGAAGTCTATGCTTACTATGGCTACGATGCGGACGGCGTCGTGAAGGCGGCGCACGAGCTGCTCGGATAATGAAAAAAGGAGAATGTGACGATGTTCTTTTATCATGCCAATTTTAACGTGAAAGATCTGAACGCCGCCGTCGCGTTTTACCGCGATGTGCTGGGACTGAAGCAGGTGGATTATTTCAATGTTGGCGACGGCGCGCTGGAGCTGGTTTTTATGGGTGACGAGCGCGGAATGATGCTGGAGCTGACATGTGTCCACCGTGAGTGCCCAGAGACGGAATTCTACGTACCGCAGGAGAAGCTCGCCATTCCGGCAGAGAAAATGCCGTTCCACATTGCGTTCTACAGCCATGATTACGCAAATGATCTTGCCAAGCACAGGGCCATGGGCCTGGTCGTGGATGAAGAGCCGCACGCGAGCGTCTATTTTATCCGGGATCCGGAGGGCTACCTGGTGGAGATCGGTGATGGCGCACTCTACGACAACATCGCGAAGCAAACACAATGATATGAAAATGCCGGGCAGCATCCGCTGCCCGGCATTTTCATATTTGCGCGATGGGAAGTCCGGCAGGGATGCCGGACTTTCTGCGTTTAGAGGATGGTGTGCTCCTGCGCATGGACGAGCTTGGCCGGCTGCGGCCAGGCTTCCTTTGCGGCATACGTCAGGCTGATCGCGTGCGCGGTCTGCATGACCTGCGTTGCCAGATGGGCTGGAGCGATGCTGTCCTGGTTGGAAACCGGGTAGGCTACGCTGACTGCAGCGATGATGGCGCCGTAGGCGTCCTTGATCGGCGCGGCGACTGCACGGATCTCCGGCATATATTCACCATTGTCTACGGCATAGCCGCGGATGCCAATCTGGTGGAGCTCCTCTTTCATCTCCGGGATGGTCATGATGGTGGCGTCAGTGTGGCGGGTGCCGTAGCGCAGGTAGTATTGCTCGATGGCGTCGTCGCCGATGCTGCACATCAGGACCTTGCCAGCGGCCCCGGCGTGGAGCGGGAAGACGGCACCTGTGTCGATGCTGATGCGGAGTGGGCGGTTGCCCTCGACAGAGGCGATCGTGTAGCTCTGCAGGCCGGAGAGGACGCTCAGCTTGACGGTCTCCTGCACCTGATTCGCCAGGTAATTGAGGTGCGGCATGGCGGCCTCACGGACGTGGCTGGCCCGTTCATCCATGGAGGTATAGGCCGTGTGAAACTTCAGCCCGAGGCTGTAGACGCCTGCGTCGGGCGAGTAGGAAAGGAACCCGTTGGCGCACATGGAGTGGAGCAGACGATAGAATGTTGTCTTTGGAATGTCCAGCTGGTGCAGCAGGTCGTTGGTGCGGAGACTGTTTGGCGAGCGGAGGAAAATGTCGATGATCTCCGACATGCGATTGAGGATGGGGATCGGCGTATAATTGTTGTTCATGGGCTCGACCTCTTCGTTACAAATTTTTCAAGGAACAGGTATCTTACTGCCACTATAACACAGCGCTTCCGAAAAAACAAGTTCAAAATGAGAAAAACATAATTTCATATTTGGAATTCACAACTTGCAAATTCAACAATATTTCGTGAGAAAAAATAGAAATGCTGCCAATTTACAAATGAATCACTTCGTGCTAGACTTTTCTCGTAAGGACGAAAGCGAAATTGTTGGGAATTACGAAAAACAGTAATTCCAAATATGAGACTACTAGGAGCGCAAAATTATGTTAGATGTACAAAAAGAACTGGGGAATTACGGCCTGATCCCGGTCGTCGTTCTGGAGCAGCCGGAGCAGGCTGTTCCCCTGGCCAGGGCACTGGAGCGCGCGGGGCTGCCGGTCGCGGAGATCACGCTGCGCACGGACGCGGGGCTGGAGAGTATCCGCCGCATCCACGAGGCCATGCCGGATTTTCTGCTGGGCGCGGGGACAGTATTGACGCTGGACCAGTGCAAGGCGGCGATCGAGGCGGGCGCATCTTATATTGTGTCGCCGGGCTTCTATCCGGAGCTGGTGGACTATTGTATGGAACAGCATATCACGGTGGTCCCGGGCTGCGTGACGCCAAGTGAAATTGAACAGGCACTGCTGCGCGGGATCCACACGGTGAAATTCTTCCCGGCGAGTGTCTACGGCGGCGTCGCGGGCTGTAAGGCCCTCTATGCGCCATATGCGGCCGCGGGGATCCGCTTCATCCCGACGGGCGGCATCAATGCCGCGAATCTAGCGGACTATGCGGCGCAGCCGTTCATCCACGCGATCGGTGGCGGATGGCTCACGCCAAAGGATGCCGTCGTCAGCGGCGACTGGGACCGCATCACGCAGATCACGCGCGAGGCGATCGACACGCTGCTGGGCTTTGAGCTGGCGCACGTCGGCATCAATCTGGAAAGCGAACAGGAGGCCCTCACGGTCAGCGGACAGTTTGAACAGTTTTTCGGCTGGACGGCAAAGAACGGAAACAGCTCGATCTTCTCGAGCACCTGCATCGAGGTCCTGAAGAGCCGCGGACGCGGAGAAATGGGCCATCTTGCGGTACGCACGAACAACGTAGGCCGCGCGCTGCATTACCTCGCCAAGCGTGGGATGCAGGCCGACCCGGGATCGATCCGCTATGGCAACGGCCAGGCTACCTTTGCTTATATGCGGGAACCGATCGGCGGATTTGCGGTACACCTGCTGCAGAAGTAAGGAGGGGCAATGATGAAAGTTCTGACATTCGGCGAGATCA
>CAJMLC010000099.1 GCA_905214155.1 uncultured bacterium
ACAGCGCCATGCAGCCGGACGAGAAGCAGCCGAAGCTGCTCCCACCGCTGAGCGAGGTCATTTCGTTCCCAGCATAAGACGGCAAAAGGAATGCGGGAGCGGACAACTCCGCTCCCGCACCGGGGGTGACAGTTTGTGTCCCTATCAAGGGAAATAGAGGGAAACGACGGGGATCTTATTTTCTTTTATCCCAGCAGCTCGCAGACCAGATCGCTGTACGCGCCCGGATCTTCGAGCGGCAGATCCGCCATCAGCAGCGCCTGCGCGTAGAGGATCTCGACGATCTTCTTCGCCTTCTCCGGCTCCTGGGCCACGGCGACTTGCAGCTTCGCGAACATCGGATGCGAAGCGTTCAGCTCCAGCACCTTCTCGGCCTTCATGTCCATCTCGGGGCTGACACGCTTGAAATATTTCTCCATTTCAAACGTCATCCCCTCGCCCGGCACCACGCAGACCGGATGGCTGCCCAGCGCGTCGGAGAGCTTGACCTCCCTGACCCGCTCGCCCAGCGTCTCCTTGACGAAGTCGAGCGTCGTCTTCGCCTGCTCGGCCTTCTCCTCGGCGGCCTTCTTTTCCTCATCGGTCTGGATACCGAGGTCCTCCTGCGTCACGGAGCGGAATTCCTTCTCGCCGTATTTCTGCAGCGTCTGTGGCACGAAGCCGTCGACCTCGTCGGTCATCAGCAGCACATCGAAGCCCTTCTCGCGCAGCGTCTCGATCTGCGGCAGCTTCGCCGCCCGGTCGCGGCTCTCCGCGCTGGCGTAGTAGATGTATTTCTGCGCTTCGGGCATCGCGTCGGCATACTCCTTGAGGCTGACCAGCTTGTTCTCCTTCGCCGACCAGTAGAGCAGCAGATCCTGCAGCAGCTCTTTCTTCGCACCGTAATCATTCAGCACGCCGTATTTGAGCTGTGTGCCGAACGCGCCGTAGAACTTCTCATACTTCTCGCGGTCGCTCGTCATCAGCTTGACCAGCTCCTGCTTGATCTTCTTCTCAAGGTTGTTTGCAATGAACTTCAGCTGCCGGTCGTGCTGCAGCATCTCACGCGAAATATTCAGGCTCAGATCCTGCGAATCGACCACGCCGCGCACAAAGCGGAAGCAGTCCGGCAGCAGATCGGCACAGTTTTCCATGATCATCACGCCCGAGGAATAGAGCTGCAGTCCCTTCTTGAAGTCCTTCGTATAGAAATCATACGGAGCCTTCGCCGGGACATAGAGCAGCGCCTTATACGTCACCGCGCCCTCGACGTCCGCGTGGATGACTGCGACAGGATCTTCAAAATCATAGAACTTCTCTTTGTAGAAGTTGTTGTATTCCTCGTCCGTGACCTCGGACTTTTTCTTCTGCCAGATCGGCACCATCGAGTTCAGCGTCCGGTCCTCCTGCACGGTCTCATATTCCGGATGCTCGCTGTCCGCCGTGCCCTCCTTGACCTTCGTGGTGTCCATCATCATCTTGATCGGGTAGCGAATATAGTCGGAGTATTTGCGCACCAGTGTCTGGATGTCCCACGGCTTTAAGAACCGCGAATAATCCTCGTCCTCCGTGTCGGCCTTGAGCTTCATGATGACGTCGGTGCCGACGCCGTCCTTCTCGCACGGCTCGATCGTATAGCCGTCCGCACCGGACGACTGCCACTTCCAAGCCTGCTCTTCGCCATATTTTTTCGAGACGACCGTCACCTCGTCGGCCACCATGAACGCCGAGTAGAAGCCGACGCCGAACTGGCCGATGATGTCGATGTCCTCGTCCTTATTCTCCGCAGTTTCAAGGTCTTTCTTGAATTGCAGGCTGCCGGATTTACAGATCGTGCCGAGATTCTGTTCCATCTCGTCCTTGCTCATGCCGATGCCGTTGTCGCGCACGGTCAGCGTCCGCGTGTCCTTGTCCGCCTCGATGCGGATGACAAAATCGCTGCGGCTCAGGCCGACGTTCTCATCGGTCAGCGCCCGGTAGGCCAGCTTGTCGATCGCGTCGGATGCGTTCGACAAGATCTCTCGCAGGAAAATCTCCTGATGCGTATAAATTGAATGGATCATCAGATCGAGCAGCCGTTTGCTCTCCGCCTGAAATTCTTTCTTTTCCATAAATCGTCACGTCCTTCGTAATTTGGCACTCTCCATCATCGAGTGCTAATCCCATTCTAGCACAGCTTTTCCATTTTGCAACCCCTTTCCGAAAAGTTCACAAACAATTCATAGCCATTCGAAATCCGCCCTATGCAACCGGTAAAAACTGTGATATACTAATTAAAACTATGATTATGACTGGATTTAGGAGCAAACTATGATCACAATTTCCAACCTCGGCATGCAGTTCGGCGGCAGCGTCCTGTTCAAGCAGGTCGACCTGCAGTTCACCCCCGGCAACTGCTACGGCGTCATCGGCGCGAACGGCGCCGGCAAATCCACGTTTCTGAAAATGCTTTCTGGCGAGCTGGAGCCGACATCCGGCGACATCTTCCTCAAGCCCGGCGCGCGCATGTCCGTCCTCAAGCAGGATCAGTTCCAGTACGACGAATACCCCATCCTCGACACCGTCATCATGGGCAACCAGCACCTCTATGACATCATGAAGGAGAAGGACGCCCTCTATGAAAAAGAGGACTTCTCCGAGGAAGACGGCCTCCGCGCCAGCGAACTGGAGACCGAGTTTGCCGAGCTCGACGGCTGGGAAGCCGAGTCCGACGCCTCCAAGCTCCTGCAGGGCCTCGGCATCCCGGTCGAGCTGCACTACGACCTCATGGGCAATACCGACCCGCGCCTGAAGGTGAAGGTCCTGCTCGCGCAGGCCCTGTTCGGCAAGCCCGATATCATCATGCTCGACGAGCCGACGAACAACCTCGACATCGAGGCCATCAACTGGCTGGAAAACTTCATCCTCGACTACGAGGACACCGGCCTCGTCATCGTCGTCAGCCACGACCGGCACTTCCTCAACACCGTCTGCACCCACATCGTCGACATCGACTACGGCAAGATCAAGATGTACGTCGGCAACTACGACTTCTGGTACGAATCGTCCCAGCTCGTGCAGCAGCTCATCCGCAACAAGAATAAGCGTAACGAGGAAAAGATCGCAGAATTGCAGACCTTCATCTCCCGCTTCGCGGCCAACAAGGCCAAGAGCAAACAGGCGACCTCCCGCCGCCGCCTGCTTGACAAGCTGTCCGTCGAAGAGATGCCCGCCTCCTCCCGCCGCTATCCGTTCGTCGGGTTCGAGCGCGAGCGCGAGGTCGGCAAGGACATTCTGTTCGTCACCGACGTGAGCAAGACCGTCGACGGCGTCAAGCTGCTCGACCATGTCTCCTTCATCGTCGGCAAAAACGACAAGATCGCCTTTGTCGGCGAGAACGAGCTGGCGCAGACCACCATGTTCAAGATCCTCATGGGCGAGCTGGAGCCGGACGAAGGCTCCGTCAAATGGGGCCAGACCGTCACCACCAGCTATCTCCCCAAGGACAACAGCGAGTATTTCGACGGCCATACCGAATCCCTCGTCGACTGGATCCGCCAGTATTCGGCCAAGAAGGACGATGTCTATCTCCGCGGCTTCCTCGGCCGGATGCTCTTCTCGGGCGACGATGTGTTCAAGCCTGTCAACGTCCTCTCCGGCGGCGAAAAGGTGCGCTGTATGCTCTCCCGCATGATGCTCTCCGGGGCGAACGTCGTCCTGCTCGACCAGCCGACAAACCACCTCGACATGGAGTCCATTCAGGCCGTCAATAAGGGTCTCATGGCCTTCCCCGGCAATGTGCTTCTCGCCTCGCACGACCATGAGATGCTCCAGACCACCTGTAACCGCGTCATCGAGTTCCAGCCCGACGGCACGATCCTCGACCGCCCCGGCACCTACGACGAATACCTCGACTGGAAACGCGAAAGACTGGCACAATAATCCCCGCCGCAGCGAATAGGCTCCCTTGTGTAAAGGGAGCTGTCGCCGTAGGCGACTGAGGGATTGTCGCCCCACGGTCTTCCGCCGCACCTCGCTCGTGTTTGTAGGGGCCGATGCCGAGCGCAGCTGTTCGCGACGAAGGAGCGTTACAGATGCGGCCTGCCCCTTGCGGGTACTCATCGGCCCTTCCCCTCCGCAGCGGATGTCCCCCCTCTTGGTAGAGGGGGGACAGATTGCCGTAAGCAATCAGGGGGGAAGATTTTGAAACTCCCCCAGTCATGCTTCGCATGACAGCCCCCTCTTGGTAGAGGGGGCCTTTCGGGCGGGCATTGCCCACCCCTACATTTTCATCTCAAATCACACCATCAAAGGTAACACCTATGACCACCTTCCTCTCCTGGCTCCGCCAGCTCAACTTCGACACCCTCCTTGACACGCTCATCATCGTTCTCGCCTCGCTGCTCTGCATCACCGTGCACGAATCGTGCCACGGTCTGGCGGCCTACTGGCTCGGCGACGACACGGCCAAGCGCATGGGCCGCATTTCGCTCAATCCCCTCCGCCACATCGACATCGGCGGCCTCATCATGATGGCGATCTTCCACTTCGGCTGGGCCAAGCCCGTCCCGATCGACATGCGCCGCTTCCGCAACCGCCGCGCCGGCATGGCCATCACAGCCCTCGCCGGCCCTGTTTCCAACGTCATTCTCGCCTTTCTGGCCCTGATCTGCCTCGCGCTCTGCAATCTCTTCCTCCCGCAGACCACGCTGGTCTACTACATCAGCTATTTCTTCCTCTACTCTGCAATTCTGAGCGCCGGTCTCGCCGTCTTCAACCTTATTCCGATCCCCCCGCTCGACGGCAGCAAGGTGCTCTTCTCCCTCCTGCCAGACTCCGCCTACGCATGGCTCATGCGCTACGAGCGTTACGGCATGATCCTGCTCTACATTCTGCTCTTTGCCGACGTGCTCGACACGCCGCTGAACTTTCTCCGCACCGGCTTACTGAACGGCCTCTCTTCCGCCGTATCCTTCCTGATTGGACTGTTTATATGAACGAACCCGTATACCATCTGGACAGCGTCGTCCGCGCCAGGGCCGAGACCCTCGAGGATTTCGACGGCCCGCTGGACGTCATTCTTCTGCTGCTCAGCAAAAATAAAATCGAAATCCAGGATGTCAACATCACCTCCATCTTAGAGCAATACCTCGCCTGGCTCGACGAGCGCAAGCGCATGGACATGGAGGTCGCCAGCGAATTCATCGCCATGGCCTCCCACCTCATGTACATCAAAACGCGCATGCTCCTCTCCAAGGCCGAGCAGGAGGAGGCTGAGAGCGACATGGAAATTCTGATCCGCTCCCTGCGTGAGCGCCAGAGCAAGGAGGCCTACGAGCAGATCAAGCTCGCCGCTTCGCAGCTCTCCGTCCGCAACGAAATTGGTCTCGGTCTCTTCACCAAGGGGCAGGAGCCTTATCAGAAAGACCAGACCTACCGCTACCGGCACGACCCGTCCGACCTGCTGACGGCCCTCGCCGCCATTGCCGACCGCTCGGAGCGCCGCCTGCCGCCGCCCGTTTCCAACTTCGCGGGCATCGTCGGCGCGGAGCCGTATCCCGTCGTCAAAAAGGCGGCCGAGATCGTCCGCCGCCTCTTCTCGCACGGCGTTATGCGCCTCAAGGCCCTCTTTCAGGGCAGCCGCAGCCGCTCTGAGATCGTGGCGACCTTCCTCGCTCTGCTCGAATTATGTAAACTCAAATCCGTATCGATCGACGACGCGGACGACCCGTCCATCACCTACCTCAAGGACCCGGACGAGCCGGTCAGCGCCGGATAAGGAGCCATTATGGAACAAAATGATCTCCAGCGCGCGCTGATGGCCGTGCTATTCGCTGCGGGCGAACCGGTCGCGGCCTCCCGCCTCGCCGAATCCCTGCAAGTGGACGAATCCGAGATCCACCGCGAATGCGAGGCCCTCATGAGCGCCCTTTCTTTCAACCGCAGCGGCATCCGTATCGTGAAGCTCGAAAACGCCTATCAGATGTGCTCCTCCGCCGAAATGGCCGAATACGTCACGAAAACGCTCGAGACGCGCAAGCCGCCGAAGCTCTCGCCCTCGCAGCTCGAGACGCTTACGGTCATCGCCTACTATCAGCCCGCGACGAAGGCCTACGTCGAGACCATCCGCGGCGTCGACAGCGCCTATTCCGTCAGCGCCCTGCTGACCAAGAAGCTCATCCGCGAATGCGGCCGCCTCAATGTCCCCGGCCGCCCGATTTTGTACGAAACGACGCCGGACTTTCTCCGCGTCTTCGGCCTTGAATCGCTGGCCGACCTGCCCGATATCGAAAAGGTCGACATCGCCGTGAAAAAGGAACAGCTCCAGCTCGATCTCGACGCCGCGCAGCCCGCATCCCCCGCGGAGGGCCAGTCATGAGCTGGACGTGGTGGATGACCGTGCTCGTGATCCTCGCCGTGCTGGTGCTGATCGGCTGCATCCCGGTCGGCGTCGACGCGGCCTACGGCGAGGGCGGCGTGCTTCTCTCGGCGAAGATCGGCTTTTTCAGGCTGCAGATTCTCCCTGCAAAGCCGAAAAAGCCCAAAAAGCCGAAAAAAGCAAAGAAGTCCAAACAGCAGAAGCCAGCCGCATCGTCTGCACCGTCCGCAGCGCCGGACGCTCCGGCAGAACCGGCCGCGAAAAAGAAGCTCGCCCTTCCCGGCGGCCTGAATGGCATCCTGCGCCTTGTGAACCTCGCGCTCTCCACGCTTGGCGACCTCCGGCGCAAGCTCCGCGTCGAGGAGCTGACGCTCCATGTCACCTTCGCCGGGGACGACCCGGCAGACGCCGCTCTGCACTATGGCCAGGCGTGGGCCGCCGTCGGCGCGCTGATGCCCGCGCTCGACCGGCTTTTTGTGATAAAAAAGCGTGACATTTGCCCGATTCTGGATTATAATAGAGAACAAATGAGTGTCGACGCCCACCTCATCCTCACGATCACCATTGGCCGTGCCCTCGCGCTCGGCCTCAAGGCGGGTCTCGGCTTCCTGAAACTTCTGAACGACTCGAAAAAGGCGGTGCGAACACATGAATCATCCTCTCTCTGATATGATGACCTCCACGATGGCGAAGATCAAGGACATGATCGACGTCAATACCGTCATCGGCGACCCCATCACCACGCCCGACGGCGTGACCATCATCCCCGTGACCAAGGTCTCCATTGGCTATGGCTCCGGCGGCTCCGACTTTGCCATGGGCTCCAAGCAGCCCGACAACTGCTTCGGCGGCGGCGCGGGCGGCTCCGT
>CAJMLC010000100.1 GCA_905214155.1 uncultured bacterium
TCAATTTCGATCACCACCAGAAAATCCTCCGGCTGCATCCGCTCTGGGCTGATACCGTCACGCGGCAGCTGCTGCGCAGTGTGATCGAGATCAACAGCTCTCACCTGAACACCGGCTCGCTCGGCACAAAATATCTCTTCGAGGCCCTGAGCCAGACCGGACACAGCGATGTTGCCTGCAAGGTCCTCACGCAGACCTCGTACCCGAGCTACGGCTATATGCTCCGCGAGGGCGCGACAACGATCTGGGAGCGGTGGGAACGGCTGGAGAACGTCAGCATGAACTCCCACAACCACAGCCAGATGTGCGATTTTGATTCCTGGCTCTACAAATCGCTCGCGGGCATCCGTGCCGACGAGACACAGCCCGGCTTCCGCCACATCGTCTTCGCGCCGGAGATCGTCAAGGACCTGCGCTATGTCCGCGCCGAGGTCGACACCGTGCAGGGCACGGTCAAGTCCGGCTGGTCCCTGTCCGAGACGGGTCTGGAGGTCAAGGTCTTCATTCCCACCAACTGCACTGCAGAGCTGCGCCTCCCTGCGGTGCTCTTCGTGCGTCCCTCCCTCCTGCTGGACGGGCAGCTGCTGCTCCGGAACGGCGCGGTCAGCATCGACGGCACGCCGCTGCACAGCCTCCGCGTCAAGGACGGTTGCATCTCCACCACATCGGCTCCGGTTCCTATTCCTTCTCCCTGCGCGCCGAATAAGAAAGATCGCCCTGGTATTCCAAAGGGAATACCAGGGCGATCCTATATTCGTAATGATCCTTCACAGCGCTCTGCGGCCTGGGACATCACAGCCGGAACAGCTTCCTCGCGTTATCCCATGTGGCCTGCGCCACGGAGGCTGCTGGGAGGCCGCGCAGCTCCGCGATCTTCTGCGCCACCAGCGGCACATAGCCCGGGTCGTTGCGCCGCCCGCGATACGGCTCCGGCGCCATATACGGGCAGTCCGTCTCGATCAGGATGCGGTTCAGCGGGATGCTCTTCGCCGTCTCCACGGCCTTGCGCGCGTTTTTGAACGTGACCACGCCGGTGAAGCCGATATACCAGCCGCGGCGCACCAGTTCGTTCGCCAGCTCCGGCGAGCCGGAGAAGCAGTGGAACACGCCCTTCACCGATGGGTATTCGTCAATGATTGTCAGCGCATCGCCGTGGGCCTCGCGCTCGTGGATGACGACCGGCAGCTCCAGCTCCTCCGCCAGCGCCAATTGCAAACGCATGGCATGCTGTTGCACATCGCGCGGCACATCCTCATAGTGGTAATCGAGGCCGATCTCGCCGATGGCCTTCACGCGCGGGTGCCGCGCGAGCTTCCGATACGTCAGGATGCGCGCCTCGTCCACCTGGTCCGCGTCGTCCGGGTGGCTGCCCACGGCGGCCCAGATCCAGTCGTACCGCTCGGCCAGCTGCACCGACCGCTCGCTCGACGGCAGGTCGCAGCCGATGTTCATCATGCCGCGTACCTGATTCTGTGCCATGCGGGCCAGGATCTCTTCAAAATCTTCTGCAAAGCACGCCTCGTCGAGGTGTGCGTGGGAATCAAAATACATGGGGTCCTCTCCTACTATTGTTCCCGTTGTCCGAGCCAGATGAGCAGCACCGCAATATCCGCCGGGGACACGCCGGAGATGCGGCTCGCCTGCCCGATGGAGAGCGGACGAATCTCATTCAATTTCTGCCGCGCCTCCACGCGCAGCCCGCCGATGGCGGCATAGTCTGCGTCCGGCGGGAGCAGGCGATTCTCTTCCCGCTGGAAGTCCTCCACCTGCTTCTGCTGCCGCGCAATGTAGCCGGCATACTTCATCTGAATTTCCACGGCCTCGCGCACGGCCTTCGGCAGCGCCGGGCGCTCCGGGTCAAACGGTGCCAGATCGTTATATGCGATCTGCGGCCGCCGCACCAGGTCGGCCAGACGGGCCGAGCCCTTCACCGCCGCCGTGCCCTTTTCCGTCAGCATTGCGTTCAGCGCCGCCGACTCCGGGATGCCGCTCGACTCGAGCCGGCGGATCTCCTGCGCCACGGCGCGGTATTTTTCCTGTACCGCCTCATACTGCGCGTCGCTGACGAGGCCGATCCGGTGCCCGATGACGGACAGGCGCTCGTCGGCGTTGTCCTGCCGGTGCAGCAGCCGGTATTCCGAGCGGCTCGTCATGATGCGGTACGGCTCGTTCGTGCCCTTCGTCACGAGGTCGTCGATCAGCGTGCCGATATATCCGTCCGAGCGCTTTAAGATCATCGGCGCTTCGCCCTTGATCTTCAGCGCCGCGTTCACACCCGCGACGAAGCCCTGCACTGCCGCTTCCTCATATCCGCTCGAGCCGTTGAACTGTCCCGCGCCGTAGAGGCCAGGGATCTTTTTGCTCTCCAGCGTCGGCAGCAGCTCCGTCGGGTCGATGCAGTCATATTCAATGGCATAGGCCGGGCGCATCATCTCCGCGTGCTCCAATCCCGCGATCGTGTGCAGCATCGCGATCTGCACATCCTCCGGCAGGCTCGACGAAAGGCCCTGTATATACATCTCGTCCGTCCCGAGGCCGCACGGCTCCACAAACAGCTGGTGCCGCGCCTTGTCCGGGAAGCGGTCGATCTTCGTCTCGATCGACGGGCAGTACCGCGGCCCGACCGATTCGATCATCCCGTTGAACAGCGGCGATCGGTCAAAATTCTCGCGGATGATGCGGTGCGTCTCCTCATTGGTATAGGTCAGATAGCAGACGGCGCGGTTCTCCGGCGGCGTGACCGTCGAAAACGAAAAGCCCTCCGGCTCCGCATCCCCCGGCTGGATCTCCATTTTCTCCACATCGATCGACCGCCGGTTCACGCGCGGCGGCGTCCCGGTCTTGAAGCGCCGCATCCGCAGCCCCAATGCCTTCAGGCATTCCGTCAGCCCCACGCCCACCTGCATCCCATCCGGGCCGGAGGCGTAGGCACAGTCTCCGGTGATGACTCTTGCGTCCAGATACGTGCCCGACGCGATGATCACGGCCTTCACGCGGTAGACCGCGCCGAGCCGCGTCGTCACGGAGCAGACCGCTCCGTCCTCCACGCCGATCTCCGTGACCATCGCCTGCTTGAGGTCGAGGTGCTCCTGCCGCTCGAGCAACTGCTTTGTATGCTCCTGATAGCGCCGTCGGTCGGCCTGTGCGCGCAGCGAGTGGACGGCCGGGCCTTTGCCGAGATTCAGCATCCGATACTGGATGCAGCAGGCGTCCGCCGCCTTTCCCATCTCGCCGCCAAGCGCATCCAGCTCCCGCACGAGATGGCCCTTCCCTGTTCCGCCGATCGCGGGATTGCACGGCATATTCCCCACGGCGTCGAGATTGATCGTGAACACAGCCGTGCGCAGTCCCGCACGCGCAGCGGCGAGACCCGCTTCAATTCCCGCGTGTCCCGCTCCGATCACCGCAATATCATATCTCCCCGCATCAAATTTCATAGCGGTCCCCTCGGTTTCCTGAAACAATTAACAATTTATTTTAGCAAATCAACAGCTCTTTTGCAAGTGTCCTACCCGCGAATGAAAATTTTTCAACGCCGTACTGATTTCGGCAAACTTTTCCACAGCTCCATGCTACAATACAATCACAGCTTATCCAATGCGAGCGCACTTCATATCCCGGCAGCCGCCCGGCTGCCAATCCCACGATCCCTTCCCCCGACCCATTCCCGGGCCGGGGGCCTTTTTATTCATAGAATGTTTGGTTGACGAATCTTTCAATATCAGGTATGATATAGAAATTACAGGAATCAGCAGAAGGGGGCCGCACATGAGCGACGAGCAATGGATGCGCGAGGCGCTGGCGCTGGCGCGCGAAGCGGCGGCGGACGGCGAAGTGCCGATCGGGTGCGTGATCACTGCAGGCGACCGGATCGTAGGCCGCGGCCGCAACCGGCGCGAGTGCGGGAAGACCGCGCTGGCGCATGCGGAGCTGGAGGCCATCGGCGAGGCGTGCCGGGTACTCGGCGGGTGGCGGCTGTGGCAGTGTACGCTGTATGTGACGCTGGAGCCATGCCCGATGTGCGCCGGGGCCATTCTGAACGCGCAGATCCCGCGCGTCGTCTGGGCTGCGCCCGCCCCGAAGACCGGCGCGGCCGGTTCGCTGGTCGACCTGCTGCATCTGTCCGGCTGCTTCCAGCCGGAGGTCACATCCGGCGTGCTCGGCGGCGAATGCGCCGCGCTGCTCACTGAATTTTTCCGCGCGCTGCGAAGCTCTCGCGCGGAGGCGAAGGAAGGAATCATCGATGCGTTATAAAATCACCGCTGACAGCACCTGCGATCTCGGCAGGGAGCTGATCGAACAATATGACATTGGCATTCTCCCGCTCTATGTGCAGCTGGGGGAGAAAACCTACCGTGACGGCGTCGACATCCAGCCGGACGACATCTACGCCCACGTGGCAGCGGGCGGCGGACTGGCCACGACGGCGGCGGTCAACCTGGCGGACTATGTCCGCGCGTTCACCGAACTGTCCGACCGATACGACTTCGTCATCCACGTGAACATCTCGTCGGACTTCTCGTGCAGCCATCAGAACGCGAAGCTGGCCGCGGCCGATCTGCCGAACGTCTACGTGGTCGATTCGCGCAATCTCTCCACCGGGCACGGCCACATCGTGCTCGAGGCCGCGCGCATGGCCGCCGAAGGCATGGAGCCGGAGGAGATCGTGCGGCAGCTCGAGGCGCTGACGGCCCGCGTCGACGCGAGCTTCATTCTCGAGCAGCTTGAATACATGAAAAAAGGCGGCCGCTGCTCCGCCGTGGCGCTGCTGGGTGCAAATCTGCTGAAGCTCCGGCCCTGCATCGAGGTCAAGGACGGCAAAATGGGCGTCGCAAAAAAATATCGCGGCACGTTTGCCAAGTGTCTCGAGGCATACATCGCCGACCGCCTTGCCGGGCGGGACGACATCGAGCTTGGCCGGATCTTCATCACGCACTCCGGCGTGCCGGACGAGATCGTTGCGCTGGCGAAGACCTGCATTGCCAAATATCAGACCTTTGATGAGGTCTGCGTGACGCGCGCGGGCTGCACCGTGTCGAGCCACTGCGGCCCCGGCACGATCGGCATCCTGTTCATCCGGAAGTGACGCTATGAAAGAAATTCTGAAGCATGAGGCCCCCGTGCCCCTCTCCGAGGGACAGATCGAGACCTTCTGCCGCTTCGGCGAGGCGCTGATTGAGCAGAACAAGGTCATGAATCTGACCGCCATCACCGAGCCGGACGCCGTCGCGCGGCTGCACTTTGTGGACTGCATGGCGCTGCTCCCGCTGGCGGATCTCCGAAGCAGGACGGTCATCGACGTCGGCTGCGGCGCGGGCTTTCCCGGTGTGCCGCTGAAGATCGCGGAGCCGTCCATCCGCCTGACGCTGCTCGATTCCCTCGGCAAGCGGATGCGCTGGCTGGAGACCGTTCTGCCAGCGCTTGGCGTGGATGCCGAGGTCGTCACCGGACGCGCGGAGGAATATGTCGCCGGATGCCGCGAGCAGTACGACGCGGCCGTCTCCCGCGCAGTCGCGCGGCTGAATGTGCTGGCAGAGCTGTGCCTGCCATACGTGAAGGTGGGCGGGCAGTTTCTCGCGATGAAGGGCGCGATGGCACAGGAGGAGGCCGACGAGGCCGCGTCCGCCATCCGCAAACTCGGCGGCACGATCGAACGCATCGCGGAATATCCGATCGGCGACGCCATCCATCGTGTCGTCATCGTCCGCAAAATTGCGCCCACGCCGAAATCCTATCCCCGGCCCTTTGCAAAGATCAAAAAATCCCCACTGTAACGACGCT
Source organism: uncultured bacterium (assembly GCA_905214155.1). Lineage (GTDB taxonomy): Bacteria > Bacillota > Clostridia > Oscillospirales > Oscillospiraceae > CAG-170. The sequence goes on from CAJMLC010000100.1 coordinate 5,782, forward strand.
CCAAAAGCCCCCTCGGTAGAGGGGCTGTCTGCGCTCCGCGCAAACTGTGGGAGAATCCCCGCGAGCTGCGGAGTCCTGTAGGGACGAGGCTCTGCTCCGCCCATTTGTTGGTTTTGCACCGCGCCTTGTAGGGGCCGATACCCTCATCGGCCCCTACAAACGCGAGCGAAGTGCGGCGGAAAATTGAGAGCCTTAATCCCCTCAGGCGCCGCGCGCCAACTTGCAATGACGCGTTAATTTGGGACTGCAGCGAAATTACTGCAACAAAAAAGGAACCTCTCGGAGAGAGGTTCCTTTTTCGTTACTTATGATTTTCTGCAACGGAGATGCGGACCTGCGCGCGGCGTCTCGCCGCCTCGCGGACGCGCCGCTCCTCTTTGGAAAGAGACGTGTTTTCCAGCGCGGCCTCCGCCCGGGCCAGCGCGTCCTTCGCACGTGGCAGGTCGATCTGGTCGGCCCACTCGAACGTGGTCGCGATCAGGCGCACCTCGTTCTTCGTCATCGCGAGCATCCCGCCGATGCAGGCGGCATACCGCTTCTGCCCGTCGATGGTGACGCGCGCCTCGCCCATGCCGAGCGCCGTGACAAAGTCGATATGGTGCGCGAGCAGCGTCAGCTCGCCGGTCGTCGCGCGGACGGTCAGCGATTCGGCCGGGCCGTGGTAATATTCCCCGTCCGGCGTGACGATCGTCAGTTGGAAGGTGCTCATGCTTCCCCGCCTTTCGCGCGGGCAACGACGTCGTCGATGCCGCCGGCGAAGAGGAACGCAGACTCGGGGATGTCGTCATGCTTGCCTTCCACGATCTCACGGAAGCCGCGGATGGTCTCCTTCAGCGGGACGTATTTGCCCTCGTAGCCGGTGAACTGCTCGGCAACATGGAACGGCTGGGACAGGAAGCGCTGCACCTTTCTGGCGCGGCTGACGGTGAGCTTGTCCTGCTCGGACAACTCGTCCATGCCCATGATGGCGATGATGTCCTGCAGCTCCTTATAGCGCTGGAGGATATGGATGACAGACTGCGCTACCTCATAATGCTCCTGCCCGACGACATCCGGCGAGAGCACGCGGGACGTGGAGTCCAGCGGATCGACCGCCGGGAAGATACCGAGCGAAGCGATGGAACGGTCGAGGACCGTCGTCGCATCGAGGTGGGCAAACGTGGTCGCCGGGGCCGGATCGGTCAGGTCGTCCGCAGGGACGTAGACCGCCTGCACGGACGTGATCGAGCCGTCCTTCGTGGACGTAATGCGCTCCTGCAGCGCGCCCATCTCGGTGGCCAGCGTGGGCTGGTAGCCGACGGCGGACGGCATACGGCCAAGCAGCG
>CAJMLC010000101.1 GCA_905214155.1 uncultured bacterium
TGTCCGTCGCGTTCATCCCTACCGCCCGAAAGGTCGCTGCGCTCTGCGCATCGCCTTTCGGTACAGCTGCACAGCAAAACGAACGCTTTCGGGCCGATGAAGGCATCGGCCCCTACAAGAAAATTCCGAAAAATTGGGCGGACGATCTGTCCGCCCAAATTTTTTCTTCCATTTTTCGACGGGATTTGTTACAATATTAAATTGTGAGAGTCTGATGCGGCGGCCCTCCCGCGCTGGGAGGACGGGAGAAGAATATGAGTATTTTTAACGTGATCGCACTGTTCGGCGGATTGGCGCTGTTCCTCTACGGCATGCGCATCATGGGCGACGGATTGAAGCACGGCTCGTCCGGCGCGCTGAAAAAAGCGATGGGCAACGTGACGAACAGCCCCATCGTCGGGTTTTTGCTGGGCCTCTGCGTGACGGCCGTCATCCAGGGCTCCACGGCGACGATCGTCCTGACGTCCGGCCTTGTCGGCGCGGGCACCATCACGCTGCACCAGTCGATCGGCATCATCCTCGGTGCGAACGTCGGCACAACGGTCACGGGCCAGATCATCCGCCTGCTCGATCTCAATGCGGGCGCAAACTCCTTCCTGAACATCTTCAAGCCCTCGACGCTGGCCCCGCTCGCGGCCATCCTCGGCATTCTGCTGATCATGGCCTTCCGCTTCCGCAATTCCGACACCATCGGCACGATCGCGATGGGCTTCGGCATCCTCTTCACCGGTCTGATGAACATGACCGCCGCGGTGGAGCCGCTGTCCCAGTCGCCGACGTTTGCGCAGCTGTTCGTCAGTCTGGCGGACAAGCCGCTGCTCGGCTTTCTCGCGGGCGCAGGTGTCGCGTTCTCCATCCAAAGCTCCTCGGCCACCATCGGCATCTTACAGGCGCTGTCCGTCACAGGGCAGCTGACCTTCGGCTCCATTTATCCGATCCTCGTCGGCATCTACCTCGGCGACTGCGTCACGACCGCCATCGTCTGCTCCATCGGCGCGAAGGCTGACGCCAAACGCACCGGCATGGTCCACATCCTTTTCAATCTCAGCGAGGCCGTGCTGGTCTTCGCGGCGGTCAATATCCTGCACAGCGCCGGGGCGCTGGACCGCATCTGGGCCGCGCCGATCACCTCCGGCGGCATTGCGAACACGCATACGCTGTTCAATCTAGCCTGCGCGGTGCTCCTGCTGCCGCTCTGCGGCCTCTATGAGAAGCTCAGCCGCCTCGTCATCCACGACGACGCACGGCATTCTCAGGGCGTGGAGCACGAGCTTCAGCTGCTCGACGACAAATTCTTCACCTCGCCGGAGCTGGCGCTTTCCAGCTCGGATGAAGCCATCACCACGATGGCGCGCCTGGCCTGCGCAGGAGCGGACAGCGCGATGGACACGCTCGGCGCGTATGACCGCGCCGTCATCGAGACCGTGCAGGAAAATGAGCAGTCGATCGACATGCTGGCCGACGCGGTCAACAACTATCTGGTACGCCTGTCCGGCCACATGGAGGCCGATGACAACAGCGTCCTTCTGAACTACTATCTCCAGTGCTTCTCCGAATTCGAGCGTATCGGCGATTACGCCGTCAACCTCACCGAGAGCGCCGAAGAGCTGCACGCACGCGGCGCACAGTTTTCCACCACGGCCCGGCAGGAGCTCGCCGTGCTGCAGGGCGCGCTGCACGAGATCATGGGCTATGCGGAGGATGCCTTCACCACGCGGCAGGCCAGCGTCGCCCGACACATCGAGCCGGTGGAGGAGGTCATCGACGACCTCGTTGAGACGCTCCGCGCACGCCATACGCGCCGCCTGCTCGACGGAAAATGCACGGTGTACGGCGGCCTCGGCTTCCTCAATTCGCTGACAAACATCGAGCGCATCGCGGATCAGTGCTCCAACCTCGGCATCTACACCATTGCACTGACCGATCCGGAGATCGCCCGGACGCACCACGATTACATCCAGCACCTGCATCAGGGCGATGATTCCCTCTTCAACGCCGAATATCAGGCCGCGCACGAAAAATATTTCGGCCAGATGGCCGCACTGGACGACTGATCCCCTGCCTCGCGCCGCCCCCGTTTCCTCAGAAACGGGGGCGGTTTTTCGCGCAAAGCCTCTTTGTGTCGGTCATGGGATGATTTTCGGACATTCCGGGCAAACTTTTACGGGATCCTAACGGGCTCTATTGCATCCGTTTCCGGGCGCTCCGTGCAGAAATTCATGAAATTCCGCACAAAATCCGCATATTTTGTGCATATCTTGCATATTTTTCGATCCTGCGCGGCAATTTTCTGCGCAGTTGCCGCTTGACTGCGCGGCATCCCGTTTCTATACTATGCGTGGGTCGGGACAGGCCGCCTGTCCCAGAAGGAATGAAGGAGAAATAAAACGAATGGACTACGCAGCAGAATCCATTCGCCTGCACGGTGAATGGAAAGGAAAAATCGAAATTCAGACTCGGGTTCCGGTCGAGACGAAGGACGACCTGAGTTTGGCCTACACGCCGGGCGTGGCGCAGCCGTGCCTTGAGATCCAGAAGGACGTGGATCGGAGCTACGACCTGACCCGCCGCTGGAACCTCTGCGCCGTCATTACCGACGGCAGCGCGGTGCTCGGCCTCGGCGACATCGGCCCAGAGGCCGGTATGCCGGTCATGGAGGGCAAATGTGTGCTCTTCAAGGCGTTCGGCGATGTCGACGCGTTTCCGCTCTGCGTGAAAACGCACGACGTGGACGAGTTTGTGAACGCCGTCGCGCTGATCTCCGGCAGCTTCGGCGGCATCAATCTGGAGGACATTTCCGCCCCGAGATGCTTCGAAATTGAGCGGAAACTCAAAGAAAAGTGCGACATTCCGATCTTCCACGACGACCAGCACGGCACCGCCGTCATCACGCTGGCCGGCCTGACGAACGCGCTGAAAGTGGTAGGCAAGAAGCAGGAAGACGTGAAAATTGTGACCTCTGGCGCGGGCGCGGCGGCCATCGCGATCGTGAAGCTGCTGCTCTCGGCAGGCTTCAAAAATGTCACAATGTGCGACCGCAAGGGCGCGATCTACAAGGGCCGCGAGGGCCTCAACTGGATCAAAGAGGAGATGGCCGAGGTCACGAACCTCGAGCACAAGACTGGCAGTCTGGCCGACATGCTCGTCGGCGCGGACGTGTTCATCGGCGTATCGGCTCCGGGCACAGTGACCACGGAAATGGTCAAGACCATGAACAATGACGCCATCGTCTTCGCATGCGCGAATCCGACGCCCGAGATCTTCCCAGAAGACGCGAAGGCGGGCGGCGCAGCCGTCGTCTCGACGGGCCGCAGCGACTATCCGAACCAGATCAACAATGTGCTCGCCTTCCCCGGCATCTTCCGCGGCGCATTCGATGTGCGCGCGAGCGACATCAACGAGGAGATGAAGATGGCCGCGGCGCATGCGCTGGCGGAGCTCATCTCCGACGATGAGCTGAGCACCGATTATATCATCCCCAAGGCCTTTGACCATCGCGTCGGCCCCGCCGTCGCGAAAGCCGTCGCCGAAGCGGCAAGAAAATCGGGCGTTGCTCGGATTTAGGCATAAAACTTCATGCACGAACGCTGCATCACGAAAATGCGCAAATGTCAGTGCATGAAGTTTTTGTGCATCATTTCCGGTTGCCCCGCAGGGTCGAGGAAATGGCACATTTCTGATTTTGCTATGCTTTTGCATAGCAAAACAGGGTATCTTCCACCGGAAGATACCCTGTTTGTTTATTTTGCGGTCTGTCCGTGGATGGGATCCTTTGTGACCGGCGAGGCAGACGGGTCGTTCACATCGTACCACGTATTGCGGCCATACATCAGCACCGGTGTGTTATCGTCCAAGTTATAGAACAGATACTTCATCGCGGCGTCCGGCGTATTGATGCAGCCGTGCGAGCCGTCATTGACGTAATACTCCCCGCCGAAGACCGAGCGCCACGAGGCGTCGTGGAAGCCGATGACGTCATAGATGATGCTGATCCAGTAGTTGACGAACACACGGAAATCCGGACCGACAAGGACGCAGTTGGTCTGCTTGTTATGCGAATAGTAAAGTCCGACCGGCGTCTGATGGCCGTCGAGCTTACCGGTGACGACGTTCGAATTGAGCACCATCTGGCCATGCTTGAAGAACGTCAGCTGCTGGTTGTCAAAATCGACCTCGACATAGGTATCGCCGATGGAGAACAGCTTGCCGTTCCGGTAGCAGTTCAGCGGCGCGTCGATCTCGCCGGACTGCCGGAGCAGCAGCTGATGGAGCAGCTCCTTGACGGCGGCATCCGTGTCCAGCTTATAATCGCAGGTCAAAAAGTCGATCTCCGTCCAGCCCTTGACGTAGGACTCGAACAGGAACGGCCCGTTTTTCACGCCATAGGTCTCGCTCCATCCCTCGGCCAGCGCGCGCAGCGACGCCGTCGGGATCAGGACACGGCCCGTGCCGTCGTTCTCGGCCAGCGCGGTGAGCGCCTCCTGGTCGAGCGTGATCGTGTCGCCCGCAATCGTCGGCGAGTTGCTGGCGATGTGGACCGTGATGGTCAGCTCCTGCAAGGCGGACTGCCACTTGGAGGACGCGATCAGTAGGCCATCCTTCGAGAGGGACACGCCGTCGTTTTGATACTGATTTTGCAGCTTTCGCGCTGCGTCGGCGTCGACGGCCTTCGCGTTCACGAGGCTCTGGAGAAGCGTCGTGCCGCCCTCTTTGCACTTGCAGAACAGCGCGAACCACGTCATCAGCGCGAGATCGCCGCGCGTAAAGGTTCCGGAAAACAGGCCGTCGGTATACACGCCGCAGTCTGCCGCAAAGGCCAGCGCGTCCGCGTATGTAAAGTCCTCGCCGTCTGCATAGCCGAGGGCGCGGAGCAGGAACACCGCATAGTTCTGTGCGGAGCAGGAGCGTGTGGAGCCAAAGGTATTCTCGCCGACGCCGCGCGTCAGGCTGTTGGCGTAGAGCCAGGCGATATACGGCTCGGCCCAGCCGGAGACGTCGGTAAATGGATGGCTGATCTCGCCGTTTTCAAAAGCGGTCTGTGCCGCCTCCTCCGCGCCGTAGAGACGGACGAGCATGGCAGCGGCTTCGAGGCGCGTCGGCGCGCGGTCGAGCGCAAAGCCATTGCCAGTTCCGCGGAAAACGCCAATCGTGGACAGGGCCTCGGCGGCGAGCTGTTCGGGTGTAGCCGGGACGGCCTCGGTGGTATCTGCATCGTCGGCGGCAAGCGCGGCAGGCGTCAGCGCGGAGACGAGCAGGAGCAGGACGAGCAGGAGCGAAATGCGTTTTTTCATATCCGGGATTCTCTTTCTCTGAATTTTGGCCCGAGGGCCGCGTTTATTATATGTCAGGCGCGGCGGGATTGCAATTCCCTTTTTCGCCCGTCTCCGCGAGTTTGATCGCAGTTCCGGCGATAACCGCAGGGGCGGCCAATGGCCGTCCGCAAAAAATGCGGCCCCGCTCGGGAGAGAGGGGCCGCATTTGGTTCGTTTATCTCAATGTAATGTATTGCCGCTGCGTGGCATCGTAGAGCCGCACGAGGATCGCGGCGGCCTCGCTGCGCTTGAGTGAGCTTTCGGGATGGAACGTCCCGAGGCGGTCGGAACCGGTCAGAATGCCCGCGCGATAGAACGCGAAAATTTCATCTGCGTAGGCGTCGCCGGACTTCACATCGGGGATGCTGTTGACCGTGTTGATCGTGCCCGTGCTCAGGAGCTTTGCGAGGATGTGGACGAACTCGGCGCGCGTGATGGCCTTGTTCATATCCTCGGCGCTCTTATTTTGGTAAGCCGCTTCGATGAGGCCATTCGCGACCGCGTAGTTGACATAATTATCATACCAATGCGTCCCGCCGTTCTGCAGCGTCACGAAGCCGACGCTCTGCTTCTGATGGAGCGCTGCGGCCAGCTTGATGGCCTGCGCAACCGTCAGCGTCGAATCCGGCTTGAAGTAGCGCGCCGTCACGCCGTCGATCAGCTCGTTTTCCCATGCGCTCTTGACCGCGCCGTAGAACCAGTCGTTTGCGTCGACGTCATAGAACGTGAAATCCTCGGGCACGAAGAACAGACCGGAACCGATGCTCTTCTGCAGCAGATCACCCTCCGGGTCCTTCACCGGCGTCACGGGCGGCGTGACTGTCCGCGGCTGACCCGCCAGATACGCCCAACTGCCAAAACTCGTTTCTTTATCCAGGGGCCATACATTCTGGAGCAGCAGTGTTTCATTGCTGTATAGCCCGCTGTCTTTTACCTCCCAATCGCAGGTGGGCGGATTCGGAACGCTGGAATCCAGAATTTTATATGCGGTGCCGCTTTGAACGGTCGTGCTGCGCAGCGAATTGCACACGGCCTGCGGCCGATCATAATAGAGATAGATCCCGCGGTCGCTGTGGTAATCGACTGCGCAATCCAGTGCATTATCATGCCACGGATCGGTAGCCCAGGCCTGGGACCAAAGCGTAGCAGTGTCATCCAGCTTCAGTTCCTTGCACTTGATGCCACCGTGGGCCCACAGCTCTGCACCATCGGTGACGGACACCTTTAAATCGTAGTTCGGATAACCATCGTCCCGAATCGCGAACGACTTGTCACCATTGCTCGCGCTCCAGTTATACAACAGAACGTTTGTGCCTTCACCGGAAATGTTGATTGCGCATCCTTCACTCCCGCTGATCACGGCAGCACCTTTGCTTTCCACGCCCAGCGTCCCAGCGCCGGAGATGTTCAGCGTGCTGTTCGGACAAAGTGCAATGGCCGTAGTGCTTTCTCTCTGAACATTCAGCCAATTTCTTCCTTCCAGAGTCAGGTACACGGTACTATTTTCAAAAATCTGCAGTACTACGTTGTTGCATTTGACATCTAAATTCCGGAGCGTTACGTAATAGGTACCAGCCTTCTTGTGTATGCCATCGCCAATGTTGATGCAGTGCACAGTACTTGTGGAGCCTGTGTAGCAGATAACATATTCTTTGCCTTGGGAGTTCTCCGGCGTAATGCTAATATAACCATCCGCCAGATCCAACGTTACAGTCTCCGTCGGCTCCACTGCCCCGTCAATATATGCACAACAAGGAAAATGCCGTAACCATGCGGCTTTC
>CAJMLC010000102.1 GCA_905214155.1 uncultured bacterium
GGAGCTGTATTTATAGTTTTTTGACAGTCTCAGAAAAACTACCGGTACACCCGGTAGTTTTTCTCTTCTTTTGATATATCAAAAATGATATTTGAAATAATAACTTTTATATCGATAAATTATTATCTTATAAAAATTTGATTTTTTCTAGGAAACAAAGAAAAGACTTGATTTTTATAAAAAATATGTTACGCTATAAATGAAATGAAGAGCATGAAAAACAGCATATCAGTGACGGACAGGGGAGAGCGGACGATGCGGAGCAGACGAAAAACGGCGGCTTGCGGCTTGGCGCTGCTCTTGTTTTTTACGCTTTGCGGCTGCGGCGCGCGGCGGCAGACGGGCGAATGGTTCGCGATGGATACGGTCATGACTGCGGCGGTCTATGGCAGCGCAGATGTGCTGGAGGCCATGGAGGCGGAAACGTATCGTCTCGACGCGCTGCTCGCGGCGCAGAAGGACGGCAGCGAGATCGCAGCGGTCAACGATGGGGCGGAGGCTGTCTCAGAGGAGACGGCGGCGCTGCTCCGGCGGGCGCTGGACATCGCGGCGGAGACAGACGGGGCGTATGACCCGACAGTCTATCCGCTGATGCGGGCCTGGGGCTTCGCGGATGGAAGCTACCGCGTGCCAGCAGATGCGGAACTGGACGCGCTGCTGCAAACGACCGACTGGGCAGAAGTCTCCGTGGATGGGACAACGGCCTCGCTGCCGGAAGGCTTTGCGCTCGACCTCGGCGGCATCGGCAAGGGTTATGCCGCCGGGCGCTGCAAGGAGATTTTGAAAGCACACGGCGTGACGTCCGCGCTGCTGAGCCTCGGTGGGAACGTCTCGGCGCTCGGCAGCAAGCCGGACGGCACGGCCTGGACGGTCGCGATTGAGAACCCGGACGGCGGTGCCTATCTCGGGACAGTGCAGATCACGGATCAATGCGTGGTCACTTCGGGCGGCTATCAGCGGTATTTCGAGCAGGACGGCGTCCGCTACTGGCACATTTTAGACCCCGAGACGGGGAAACCCGCGCGGAGCGGGATGAGATCGGTGACGATCGTGTCGGCGGATGACACGCTGGCCGACGCGCTGAGCACGGCGCTGTTCGTGATGGGCCCGGAGCGGGCCGAGGAGTTCTGGCGGGTACACCGGGCGGAATTCGGCGCGGTGTGGCTGACGGAGGGCGGACGACTGTTCGTGACGGAGGGTCTGACGCTCACGACGGAGCGGGAATACGAGGTGGTCTCGTGAAGACGAAGCACTGGATTTTGGCCTTCGCGGGCTTCGCGCTTGTCCTGCTTGCGATTTTATGGCTGCGGCCCAAGCAGAGCGGCCTCGTGGGCATCTACCGCGACGGCAAGCTGATCGAAACGGTCGACCTGACGAAGGATCGGACGATCCCGCTGGACGGCGCTGCGGGCGGCGCGGCCGCCGCCGTGGAAAACGGCGAAATTTATATGGAGTCGGCGGCGTGCCCGGATCAGATCTGCGTGGAGCACGGGCCGCTCCGCCCCGGCGGGACGCCGATCGTCTGCCTGCCGAACAGGCTCAGCATCCAGTGGATCGAGCGGGACGCGGCGGTGGACGCCGTATCCGGCGGGAGGTAGCGCCATGCGGAACGATGTCAGAAAGCTGACGCTCTGCGCGGTGCTGACCGCGGCGGCGCTCGTCACGTTCGTCATCGAATTGCAGCTCCCGCCGCTGACAGGCATCCCGGGCATCAAGCCGGGGCTCGCGAACATTTTTACATTATTTGCGCTGTGCTGGCTGGGGCGCGGCTGGGCGCTGGCACTTATGGCTGTGCGCGTGGCACTTGGCTGCATCGTGACCGGCAGAATGACGGCACTGGGCTACAGCCTTGCCGGAGGGCTGCTGGCATTTCTTGTCATGGCGGCGCTGCTGCGCGTCATTCCGGAGCGGCAGCTCTGGGTGGTCAGCATGTTCGGCGCGATGGCGCATAATCTGGGGCAGATGCTCGTGGCGCGGTTCGTCGCGGGCGTCGCCGCGATCTGGTATTATCTGCCGGTGCTGCTGCTTTCGGCACTCATCACCGGCCTGTTCACAGGGCTCTGCGCGCAGCTCATTTTGAAGCGGCTGCGCCGCGGGGCCGAAAGGAAAGAGAAGGGGGAATCCACTTGAAAGCTCTGCATGGCATTCGCATTCCGGGGCACAAGAACACGTCGGCCATGAAGGCGGCAAAGCTGCCGCTGCCGCAGTCGGTCGTGATCCCGATGGCGATGCACATCGGCGCGCCGGCCAGACCGGTCGTCAAGGTCGGCGACCACGTCAAGACCGGCCAGCTCATCGGCGAGGCGGGCGGCTTCGTCTCCGCGCCGATCTACGCGAGCATCTCCGGCACGGTCAAAAAGATCGGCGATATGACGAACTCGATGGGCCACTCGATGCAGTATGTCGAGATCGAGTCCGACGGACTCGACGAGCACTGGGAGGGATTGCAGCCGCCCAAGCTCGAGACGATGCAGGACTTTCTCGATGCCGTACGGGCCAGCGGCATGGTCGGCCTCGGCGGCGCGGGATTTCCGACGGTGGTGAAGCTGACGGTCAAAAATCTCGACCAGATCCAGTGCGTCATCATCAACTGCGCCGAGTGTGAGCCCTATGTGACGAGCGACACGCGTGCGATGCTGGACTATGACTTCGACGTCATCGGCGGCTGCCGCCTGCTGCAGAAGTTTTTGCACGTGCCGAAGATCGTCTTCGGCATTGAGGAAAACAAGCCCGAGTGCATCCGGCACTATCAGGCACTCGTGGCGCAGGAGGAGAATATGGAGGTCTGTCCGCTGCCGGCCATCTACCCGCAGGGCGGCGAGAAGATCCTCATCTACCATGTGATGCATAAGGTCGTCGAGGAAGGGAAGCTCCCGCTGGACGTGGGCGCGATCGTCCTCAACTGCACGACGATCTCGTCCATCGCGCGCTATTGCCGGACGGGGCTTCCGCTGGTGAAAAAGTGCGTGACGGTCGACGGTTCGGCGGTGCGCGTGCCGAAAAACGTGCTCGTGCCGATCGGGATGCGGATGCGCGACGTGTTCGAGGCGTGCGGCGGCTTCAAGGAGGAGCCGGGCAAGGTCCTCTACGGCGGCACGATGATGGGCATCGCGGTGCCGGATCTTGAGCAGCCGATCCTGAAGAACACGAACGCCATTCTGGCGCTGACGAAAAAGGACGCGATTTTTCCGGAGCCGACGGCCTGCATCCGCTGCGGCCGGTGCGTGGCGCACTGTCCGGCAAATCTGATGCCGCTGGAAATTGAAGCGGCGTTCAAACGCAAGAATGTGGAGCGGCTGGCGGAGCTGAAGGTCAACCTCTGCATGGAGTGTGGCTGCTGCTCGCACGGCTGCCCGGCGAGCCGTCCGCTCGTGCAGACCAATAAGCTCGCCAAGGCGCAGGTCGCGGCGTGGAAGGCTGCAAAGAAGGCCGCGGACGAGGCGAAAAAGGCCGCGGAAGAGGCCAAGAAGGAGGCGGTAAAATGAGCCAGATCGTATCGGTCTCTCCGCACTGTCACGGGAAGATCACCACGCAGAGCATCATGCGCGACGTGCTCATCGCGCTGGCCCCGGCGCTCGTCGCGGGTATCATCAACTTCGGCTGGCGCGCGCTGCTGGTGACGGCGGTGTGCGCGGCGGCCTGCATGTTCTTCGAATGGGGCTTTGAAAAGCTCTGCGGCAAGCCGAGCACCATTTCCGACCTTTCGGCGGCGGTCAGCGGCGTGTTGCTGGCGTACAATCTGCCGGTGTCCATCCCGCTGTGGCAGGCCGTGTTCGGCGCGCTGGTCGCGATGGTGGCCGTCAAGGGATTGTTCGGTGGCCTCGGCAAGAACTTTGCAAACCCGGCGATTGTGGCGAGAATTGTGCTGTTCCTCGCGTTTTCCAGCTCGATGACCGCGTGGGTCTATCCGGACGCGGTGTCGAGCGCGACGCCGCTGGCCATGCTGGCCAAGGGCGAACACGTCGATTATCTGACGCTCCTGCTCGGCCGCCACGGCGGCTGCATCGGCGAGACGTGCGCGCTTGCGCTGCTGCTTGGCTTTGCGTATCTGCTCATCCGGCAGGTCGTCACGTGGCAGACGCCGGTCTGCTTCGTCGGGACGGTCTTCCTGCTGAGCCTGATCCTCGGGCAGGATGCGCTGGCGCAGGTGCTCTCGGGCGGCCTGCTCCTCGGTGCGATCTTTATGGCGACCGACTATTCCACGTCTCCCTGCACGGCCTGGGGCAAGGTGCTGTTCGGCATCGGCGCGGGACTGCTCACGGTGCTCATCCGCTTCTATGGCGCGTACGCCGAGGGCGTGTCGTTCGCGATCCTGTTCATGAACATCCTGACGCCGTATCTGACCCGATGGACGCGGACGAAGCCGCTGGGAGGTGCGAAGGCATGAAAGAGAAAAAGGATATTGTAAAATCCATTGTGGTGCTGTTCGTGATCTGTCTGGTGGTCTCGGCGGCGCTGGCCGTGGTCAACTCGTTCACGGCGCCCGTCTCCGCGGCGAACGCCACGGAGCGCGAAAATGCGGCGCGCCGCGCGGTCATTCCGGACGCGGCAGACTTCAAAACGGTCGATTTGGCCCTGCCGGACGGCGTGGTCAGCGCATACGAGGGCGTGGACGCGGGCGGCGAGACGCTCGGCTACGTCTTCACCGTCGAGGGCAAGGGCTTCGACGGGACGATCAGCGTCATGTGCGCCATCGGCACGGACGGCAAGATCCTGCGCGTGAATACGCTCGACGTCTCCAGCGAGACGAAGACGCTCGGCGGCAAGACCGCGAACCCCGAATACACCGACCAGTACACCGGGCAGGATGAAACGCTTGATGGTGTGAACGCCATCTCGGGCGCGACTATCACGTCCACAGCCTATCGCGGCTGCGTGGAGACGGCATTCGCCGCGTTCGAGACGATCAAGGAGGCGGGAAAATGACAAAACTGCAAAACCTGCTCAAGGGCCTCATCAAGGAGAATCCTGTTTTTGTCCTCGTGCTCGGCACGTGTCCGACGCTGGCCATCTCGACGTCCGTTACGGCGGCCTTCGGCATGGGCATCGCGGCGACGGCGGTATTGATCCTTTCCAATATGGCCATCTCCGCGCTGCGGAAGGTCATTCCCGACCGGGTGCGCATCCCGTGCTACATCGTGCTGATCGCGGGCTTCGTCACCGTGGTCGAGCTGATCATGGAGGCGTATGCGTACAGCCTCTACCAATCGCTCGGCGTGTACTTATCCCTGATCGTCGTCAACTGTATCATCCTTGGCCGCGCGGAGATGTACGCGAACAAGCACGGCGTGCTCGATTCGGCCATCGACGGCCTCGGCATGGGCCTCGGCTTCACGCTCGCGCTCTGCGCGATGGGTGCGATCCGCGAGGTGCTCGGCGCGGGGACGTTCTGCGGCCATCCGGTGCCGTGGTTCAGTGAGAACCCGATCGGCATCCTGACGATGGCGCCCGGCGGCTTCTTCGTGTTCGGCTGCATGATCGCGCTCATCAATAAGATCTCGAAGGGCAAGGCCATCCGTAAGAAGGAATTCGGCTGCGCCGGCTGCCCCGGCTGCAATGCAGGAAGCTGCGGAAAGGAGGCGGCCGCGAAATGAAAACGATGCTCTTTGTCATCCTGACCGCCGCCATCACGAACAACTATGTTCTGGTCAAATTCCTCGGTATATGCCCGTTCCTCGGCGTGTCGAAAAAGCTCGATCAAGCGACGGGCATGAGCCTTGCGGTCATTTTCGTCGAAGTCCTCGCGACGGCGGTCACGTGGCCCATCTACCATCTGCTGCTCGCGGGCAAGATCGACTTTACGTACATGGAGACGGTCGTCTTCATCCTCGTCATCGCGGCGCTGGTGCAGCTGGTCGAGATCGTGCTCAAGCGCTACGTTCCGGCGCTTCATAAGTCGCTCGGCGTGTATCTGCCGCTCATCACGACGAACTGCGGCGTCCTCGGCGTGACGATGAACGTCATCTCCGACGGCATGGACTATCCCACCGCGCTGCTCACGGCCCTCGGCTGCGGCCTTGGCTTTTTCATGGCGATGGTCATTTTCTCCGGCGTCCGCTCCCGCGTGGAGGACGCGGAGCCGCCCGCGAGCTTTGAGGGCCTGCCCATCACGCTGGTCTCGGCGGCGATCGTGTCGCTCAGCTTCTTCGGCTTCTCCGGCGTGCTCGACCGGTTGTTCGGTTAAGGAGGTGCGGATATGGAAATTTGGGTACCGATCTTAGTCGTCTGCATCATCGGCCTGATCTGCGGCGTGGGCCTCTCGGTCGCGTCGAGCGTGATGGCCGTCAAGGAGGATGAGCGCTTCCCGGCCATCCGCGAATGTCTGCCCGGCGCAAACTGCGGTGCCTGCGGCTTCACCGGCTGCGACGGCTACGCAAAAGCACTGCTCGAGCCCGGCACAAAGACAAATCTCTGCGTCCCCGGCGGCGCGGAGGCGGCGAAAAAGCTGGCTGCCGTGCTCGGCGTGGAGGCCGAGGAGACGGTGCGGAAGGTCGCCGTGGTGAAGTGCAGCGGCACGTGCGACGTCACGCAGCCGAAGGCAGAATACCGCGGCATCCAGAGCTGTTCTGCCGCGAAGCTGCTCTTCGGCGGGCCCGGCAGCTGCACCTACGGCTGTATCGGCTATGGCGACTGCGCGGCGGTCTGTCCACAGAAGGCCATCTCGCTCGAGCGCGGCGTCGCGTTCGTCGATGCGGCAAGCTGCGTCGGCTGCGGCCTGTGCGCCAAGCAGTGCCCGCAGGGCGTGATCGCGCTGGTGCCGGAGACGGCGAAATCCGTTGTCGCGTGCTCAAACCATGATAAGGGTGCAGTCACTCGTAAAGCGTGTTCAATCGGGTGTATTGGCTGCATGAAGTGCGCGAAGAACTGCGAGGCCGGGGCCATCACCGTCAGCGGAAATCTCGCGGCGATCGACTATGGCAAGTGTACCGGCTGCGGCAAGTGCGCCGAGGTCTGCACGACCGGGTGCATCCGGCTCGTCGATCTTGCGGTGCATGCGTAAATTAAGAAGGGACCTCCGAGCTTCGGAGGTCCCTTGAGACTGTCAAAAAACTATGAAATGCAGTTCT
>CAJMLC010000103.1 GCA_905214155.1 uncultured bacterium
CTTCTCCGAGCACAGCTTCAACGCCAGTCTTGAAGCCGTCGAACTTGTCATTCGGCACGAAGGCGAGCGCCGTTCCGGCGAAGCCGCCGCCATGGATACGCACCGCGCCCTCCCCCGCAAGAAGCTGCTGGCAGAGCGCAATCGTAAGCGCCATATCCTGCTTCTCAATATATCCGGCAGGAATCACGTTTTGAAGCAGCGTCCACGACGCCATGCCGGACTCGTTGACGTAGTGCAGGAAGGCATCGAAATGGTCGCTTTTCAGTGCGCGCACCTGAAGCTGGACGCGCTTGTTTTCGTTGAAAAAGTGGATCGCGCGCAGCACCGCGCGGTCGCCGGTTTCCTTGCGGATTTCCGCAATCTTTGCGTAAAACTCCTGCTCATCGACCTCGCGCAAAACTTCCTTGCCAAAGAACTTCGCGACCTTTTTCATTTCAATCGGCATTGCCGCATATTCGTCGGTCAAATCAGCATGATCCGCGCCGGAATCGATCGTGCAGAGCGTATAGCCGCTGTGCGCAAAGTCGTAATCGACCTTCTCCACGATCGGCGTCTTCGGGTCGTTGAAGTCGATGAACACCAGACCGCCGACGCTCGACGCCATCTGATCCATCAGACCCGAAGGCTTGCCGTAGTACACGTTTTCGGCGTACTGCCCGATCTGCGCGATCTCAATCGCCGACACAGCGTTGTCCGCAAACAGGCCGTTGAGGATCCTGCCAATCAGGACTTCGAACGCTGCCGAGCTGGACAGACCCGAGCCGGGCAGCACCGTGGACTTCACCTTCGCGTCAAAACCCGCCAGCTTGTAGCCGCGCTGGGCAAACGCCGCCGCCACGCCGCGAATCAGCGCCGCCGTGGTGTTCTTTTCTTCTTCCCGGATTTTCAGGTCACTGAGTTCAATCTCCACAGGTTTGTAGCCCTCGGAATCGACGCGGATGATGTTCGTGCCGTTGAGGGTCACTTCTGCCGTTGTCGTCATATCCACTGCCGCCGCGATCACGCAGCCGTGCTGATGGTCGGTGTGGTTGCCGCCGATCTCCGTGCGCCCCGGCGCGGAAAAATGATAGATCTTATCCATTCTGAACCTCCGTCAGGAACTTTTTGAGGTGATTTCTTCCTTCCTCTGTGCATTTGTAGACGCCTGCACATTCAAGAACCTTGGCAAACACCTGCCCGATCTCCTCCTTGATGATCTCCTCAGCATTGTCTGCGCTGAACTCCGGATGCCGCTTCATGAACCCGTCCGCCCAATCCGCATGCTTGGCAAGCGTTTCGGACGCTCTGAGGTCTTCACCGTTCAGGAGCGCCGTCTTGAGGTCTGCCATCTCTTTTTTCAGGCGTCCCGGCAAGATCGCCAGGCCCATGACCTCGATCAGGCCGATGTTCTCCTTCTTGATGTGGTGCAGTTCTTCGTGCGGATGGTAAAGCCCCATCGGGTGTTCCGGCGTGGTCAGGTTGTTTCGCAAGACCAAATCCAGTTCGTATTTGCCGTTCCGCATCCTTGCAATAGGCGTGATGGTGTTGTGCGGCTCACCGTCGGTTTCCGCAAAGATCATCGCGTCGGGGTCAGAATAGCCGCGCCACTTGGAGAGAATTTTGCCCGCGAGGTCACAGAGCTGCTGCTTGTTCGCAGAGTTCAGACGAATCACCGTCATCGGATATTTCACGACGCAGCAGTCCACATCTTCAAATCCCGGCACTTCAAAGCCGAACTCTTTCTCGGCCTTCTCCATCGGGAAGGTATGATGGCCGCCCTGGAAATGCTCATGCGCGAGAATGCTGCCGCCGACGATGGGCAGGTCGGCATTGCTGCCGAGGAAGTAATGCGGGAACTGCTCGACAAACGAAAACAGCTTATCAAACGCCGAGCGGTCGATGACCATCGGCGTGTGCTTGGTGTTCATCACGATCGCGTGTTCATTGTAATAGACGTAGGGCGAATACTGGAATCCCCACGGCTGGCCGTTGACCGTGACCGGCATGACGCGAAGATTCTGCCGCGCCGGGTGCGAGATTGTGCCCGCGTAGCCGACATTTTCGACGCAGAGCAGGCACTTCGGGTATCCAGACGCCTTTTTCAGCTTCGCTGCCGCAATATCTCTGGGGTCTTTTTCGGGCTTGGAGAGGTTGATGGAGATTTCCAACTCACCGTACTTCGTCTTCG
Source organism: uncultured bacterium (assembly GCA_905214155.1). GTDB lineage: Bacteria > Bacillota > Clostridia > Oscillospirales > Oscillospiraceae > CAG-170. Next base: position 2,168 of record CAJMLC010000103.1, read on the forward strand.
TCGTCCAATGCTCATCCTTTGCGATACGGTCTCTGCGAATATAGTTGCAGTCCTGGCTGAGTTTGTAGAAGTAGTCGGTCGCCGTTTTCGGTGATTCTGCGTAGAGCGACCAGAATTTGCGCACCACCTCAGAGGGCCGCGGCGTGACACAGCCCATGAGCCGCGTGTCAAACAGATCGCGCTCCGCAATGGTGTCGTGGATCTGTCCCTGCTCCGCCGCATAATCGCAGAGGATGTTCAGACATTCCGGAAAACTATGGCGTTCTATCTGTTTTTCGTAGCTTTCCAGTTTCAGTTCCGCCAAAAGTGCGTTTCTGGCGAAGGTTTCGTCCAGCGGATGCAGCAGCTCGCAGTCCTTCGCATAGCGCAGCAGCGAGTCCAGCGCCGCCCAGACTGTTTCAATCTTCATAGCCATGCGGATGCTCCTTGTGCCAATTCCAGGCCGAACCGATGATCGTCTCAATATCGGCATACTTCGGCTTCCAGCCAAGTACAGTCTTCGCCTTTTCCGAGGACGCGACCAGCTGCGCCGGGTCGCCCGCACGTCTTGCCGCCATCTCGCACTTGATGGGTTTGCCGACGACCTTCTCCGCCGTGTCGATGATCTCCTTAACCGTGAAGCCGACGCCGTTGCCGAGGTTGAACACGTTATTTTCGCCGCCGTTCATCAGATATTCCGCGGCGAGAATGTGCGCGGAAGCAAGGTCGGTGACGTGGATGTAATCGCGGACGCAGGTACCATCTCTTGTCGGATAGTCGTCGCCAAAAATGCTCACATGGTCGCGCTGGCCGTTCGGGACCTGCAGCACGATCGGAATCAGGTGCGTTTCCGGATTATGCGCCTCGCCGATCTTGCCGGACATGTGTGCGCCGCAGGCGTTGAAGTAGCGCAGCGCCACAAAGTGGATGCCGTACGCGACAGAGGCCCAGTAGAACATCCGCTCCATGGAGAGCTTGGTTTCGCCGTAGCAGTTCGTCGGGTGCGTCGGGTCAGTTTCCAGAATGGGAACGCGCTCCGGCTCGCCGTAGGTGGCCGCCGTGGACGAAAAGACGATGTACTTCACGCCGTGCTCGATCATGCTCTGCAGCATCGTCCGCGTGCCGCCGAGGTTGTTGTCGTAATACTTGAGCGGATTGACCATGCTCTCGCCGACCTGCGAGTTCGCGGCAAAGTGGATGACCGCGTCGATCTTCTCGGACGAGAACACATGGTCGCAGAATTCCTTGTTGCGGATGTCGCCCTGATAGAACCGCGCCTTGGGATGCACCGCCTTGCGGAAGCCCGTCTCCAGATTGTCCGCCACGACCACGTCGTAGCCATTGTCAATGAGTTCATATACGGTGTGGCTGCCGATGTAGCCGGCACCGCCCAATACCAGAATCGTTTTCATAAAATGGAACCTCTTTTCTCCAAAATAGCGGCAGATGGCTTCCATCTGCCGCTAAAGGGTGGATACTTATTTCTTGGCAAGGTACTTGCGCATATCCAGCGAGCAAGCCGCAAGGATGATGCCGCCCTTGATGATGTACTGCATGGACGGGTCGATGCCGAGCATGGACAGCGCCACGAAGATGATACGCAGCACGAACACGCCGAGCACGATGCCGCTGACCTTGCCGGTGCCGCCGACGAACGAAACGCCGCCGATGACGCACGCCGCGATCGCGTCGCACTCATAGTTGAGGCCGGCGCCCTGCGTGATGGAGCTGATGCGCGCGCCCTCGATGAAGCCGGTCACGCCGTACATGGCGCCCGCGAGGGTATGGACCATGACGGTCGTCCAGAAGACGTTGACACCGGAGACCTTCGCCGCGTCCGCGTTGGAACCGACAGCGAACATGTTCTTGCCGAATGCAGTCTTGTTCCAGATGAACCACATCAGGGCCACAAAGATGACCGCGTACAGCACGTACATCGGGATGGAGATCGTCGCGCCCTTGCTGGTCGTAAACTGGAACAGCGGCGCGGAGACGACGTTCTTATACTCCTGCGACAGGCCGGAGACCGGCTGGCCGTTGTTGCCGTTGAGCATGAAGAAGATGAGGATCAGGCCGTAGGTGATCAGCTGCGTCGCCAGCGTGACGATGAAGGGGTGCAGGCTGAATTTTGCCACGAAGAAGCCGTTGACGAGGCCGATGATCGCGCCGATCAGCACGACGGCCAGCACCGTCAGAATGATCCAGCCCGTGGTGATCTCGGGCAGGCTGCTGAACAGCTTGCGGGAGATCGTCCGGTCCTGCAGCAGCGCGCCCGCGACAGCCGCCGTCAGACCGACGACACGGCCGCCCGACAGGTCGGTACCGGTCAGGACGATACAGCCCGCGATGCCGAGCGCCATCGGCAGCGACGCGGCCACGAGGGAGATGATGTTCGCGATGGAGCCCGCGGACAGGAAGTTCTTGTTCTTGATCGCCGTGTAGACGATGAAGATGAACATGAGGATGTAGAGCGCATTGTTCAGGATGCCGTCCGTCCAATAGCGGCGGCGATCGCGCTTGTCAAGTTTCTGATATTCTTCTCTTTTCCGTTGAAGCTGATTGGTCTTTGCCATACCGCTGCCTCCTTAAACATACTTTGCCGCCAGACGCATGATGTCTTCCTGCGTCGTTGTTTTTGCATCCACCTCACCGGCGAGCCGTCCGCCGGACATGACGAGGATCCGGTCGCACACGCCGAGCAGCTCGGGCATTTCGGACGAGACCATCAGAACGGTCTTGCCCTTGTTGGCCAGATCGAGGATCAGCTGATAGATCTCATACTTCGCGCCGACGTCGATGCCGCGCGTCGGCTCGTCGAGCAGCAGCACGTCCGGATCGGTCAGCAGCCAGCGGCCGATGATGACCTTCTGCTGGTTGCCGCCGGACAGGCTGCGGATCTTTGTCTCCTGCGAGGGGGTCTTGGTGTGCATCGCGTCGATGGACCACTGCGTGTCCTTCTTCATCGATTTGTCGCTCAGCACGAAGCCGAGCTTCTTGTGCTTGCCAAGGCTGGAGATGACGGTGTTTTCGCGGATGTTCAGAATGCCGAAAATGCCGGTCGCGCGGCGCTCTTCGGTCAGCAGCGCGAAATGGTTCTTGATCGACTGCCGCGGCGTCTGGTTTTTGCAGACCTTACCATCCAGCTTGATGACGCCGTCCTTGCGCGTCGCCACGCCGAACATCGTCTCCAGCGTCTCGGTCCGGCCGCTGCCGTCCAGTCCCGCGAGACCGACGATCTCGCCGCGCCGCGCCGTAAAGGAGACGTCGCGGAGGTTGTTGTACTGGCCCGTCAGATGCTCGACCTCAAGGAAGACATCGCCGGGCTTGTTCATCTTCGGCGGGAACTGGTTGCCCAGCTCACGGCCAACCATCAGCCGGATGATGTCGCTCATTTCCAGCTCGCTGGCGGGCTTCGTTGCCACGTGCTGGCCGTCGCGCATGACGGTGATCTCGTCGGAGATCCGCTTGATCTCCGCCATTTTATGAGAAATGTAGATGATACCCATGCCGCGGTCGCGCAGCATGTTGATGATGCGGAACAGATGCTCCACCTCTTCCTCGGTCAGCGAGGACGTGGGCTCATCGAATACAATGACTTTCGAGTGATACGAGACAGCCTTGGCGATCTCCACCATCTGTCTCTGCGAGACCGGCATCGTGCTCATCACCCGCTTCGGGTCGACGTCGATGCCAAGCTCTTCAAAAATGGCCTTCGTGTCGCGCAGCATCTTCGCCTCGTCGACGACAAAGCCCGCGATCTTCGGATAGCGCCCGAGCCACAGGTTGTCCATGACCGTCCGCTTGAGCGCCTGATTGAGTTCCTGGTGCACCATGGCGACGCCGTTCATCAGCGCCTCCTTGCTGCTGTTGAAGTTGACCTCGCGGCCCTCGAGATAAATGTGGCCGCTGTCCTTGTTGTAAATGCCGAACAGGCATTTCATCAGTGTCGATTTGCCTGCGCCGTTCTCGCCCATCAGCGCGTGGACGGTCCCGGCCTTGACCTCGAGACTGACGTGATCCAGAGCCCGGACGCCCGGGAAGGTCTTGGTAATATCCGTCATCCGGAGCAGTACGGTTTCTTCCATCTGATCCCCTCCTGATTCTGCCTTTGGGCCAGACCGCCTCCCGCGCGCGGCGCGCCCGATGCGGGCCTCCGGCGCGGCGATGCGGAATCGCCTTTCATGAAAGGGGCGGCCGCTGCCTTCGCAGCAGCCGCCCCCAAAAGGTACTCTCTGAAATTACTTGGTGTAGGCAGCGTAAGCCACGAACAGCTTGTTGGCGATGCCGTCAGCGACGGTGTACATGTCAGCGTTGGTGGCAGCGGCAGCGGAGATGGCGTCCGCCATCGCGGTGCCTTCGCCGTTGGCCTTGACGACGGAAGCGATGGCAGCGGCCATGCCCTCGGCGTCCTGCTTGACCGTACCGGTCATCTTGCCGGCGGCGATCAGTTCCTTGGCAGCGTCGGTCGCGTCAACGCCGAACACGGGGATGACGGGCGCGCCGTCAGCACCGGTGTTGTAGCCGGCAGCTTCCAGAGCAGAGATCGCGCCTTCAGCCATGTTGTCGTTGTTGCAGATGACAAGCTCGATCATGTTGCCGTTGGCCTCGTTGTACTGGGAGAGGTTCGTGTTCATGTAGTCCAGAGCAGCCTGAGCGGACCATGCGCCGCCGAGGTCGACCTGATACTTCGCAGAGTTGGAAGCGTCGAAGTACTCCAGAGCGGGCTTGCCAGCCTCGGTCAGGACAGCGTCAGCGTCTTCCACGCCGTACTGGGTGCGGTAGATGGCCTCCACGTTGGCCTCATCGCCCTTGAACATGGCGTAGCTGATCTTGCCGTCGCCGTTCAGGTCAACGGTGTCCCAGTTGGCCAGCAGATATTCGCCGACCATCTTGCCCTGCAGGTG
>CAJMLC010000104.1 GCA_905214155.1 uncultured bacterium
ACGCGGCGCGGCGTGAAAAGGCCCGCTGTCCGGGTGCGTCGGGAGTTTTCAGATGCACCCTAAGGTAACGGAGCAGCTTGGAATCGTCCGTGTGACCGGTCTGACCAACCGGCAAGTGCGGCTGATCATTACGCGCCGCGTCAAAGAGGCTCCGCTCGGCCCCGCGCAGAAATGACCTTTGGATGTCATGCGGCCATGCCCGTCCTCTCGCAAAAAACACAGCGGCTCCCGTCTGTATCAGACGGGAGCCGCTTTTGCTGTCATCACAGTTCAGCGCCAGATCAGGGCCATCGCCAGATCGTTGACATTGGTCCCGGTCGGTCCGGTCATCAAAAGACCGCCGATCCTTTGCAGCGCATGATACGCATCATTTTCCGCCAGCACCTGTGCCGCATCATACCCTGCCGCGCACAGCGCCGCATCCGAGTCCTGGTCGACAAAGCCGCCGGCTGCGTCGGTCGGCCCGTCTGTCCCATCCGAGCCAAACGAGCAGACAGCCGTATTCTGCGTCCCCCGCAGCCCCGGTGCGGCCGCAAGCGCCAGCTCCTGATTCCTTCCGCCGAGTCCCTGCCCGGTCAGATGCACGACCGTTTCTCCTCCGGCAAAAAAGGCCAGCGGCCGCTCCGTCTGCTGATGGCTGCGGGCAATGCTGGCGAGAAAACGCCCCGCTTCGCGCGCCTCGCAGTCCAGACAGTCTGTCAGCATCCGGCACTGAAAGCCCAGCGCCTGCGCGGCATCCTGCGCGGCGGCGCAGAGCGCACGGACACTGCCGGTAATATGCGGCTCCACATTGGAAAGCTGCTTCGGCGTCGGCGCTTCCAGACAGGAAAGCGCCTCATCAGACAGATGCAGCGCATATTTTTTCACGATCTCCCGTGCCTGCTCCGCGGTAGATGTATCCGGATACGCCGGCCCGGAGGCGATCATGTCCAGCGGATCGCCGACAATGTCGGACAGGATGATGGAAAACACCCTGGCCGGCGCACAGTGCTGCGCGAACCGCCCCGCCTTCACGCGGGAGAGCCGCTTGCGGATGGTGTTCATCTCCACAATGTCCGCCCCACAGGCCAGAAGCTCGCGCGTGATGCGCTGCTGCTCCTCCGGCGTGATGAACGGCAGCTCAAAAAGCGCCGAACCGCCGCCGGACACCAGAAACAGCACCGTATCCTCCGCCGTCAGCCGCTCCGTCAGGGCCAGCGCATGGCGCGTCGCCGCAAAGGACGCCGCATCCGCGACCGGATGCCCGGCCTCAAAGATGGCAAGGCTGCCAATCGCGCCGCGCGAATGTCCATGCTTCGTGATCACGACACCGTCTGTGATCCGCGGCCCGAGCGCCTGACAGGCTGCGTGTGCCATCTGCCACGCCGCTTTTCCGATCGCGACGAGATAGACCCGCCCGGAGAGCTCCGCCTGCTCCAGCGCGCTGCGCACAGCCGCATCTGGCTGCACGGCCGCAAGCGCCTGCGCCATGATCTGCTCTGCCATCTGCCGTAACGTTTGTTCCATAGCCTTCTCCTATCGCCGGATCTCCGGCCGGTCAGGCGGGCCACTTCACTGTTCCGCCAAAAACGCGCCGAACGCATCGACGGTCTTGAAATAATAGTCGCAGTTCCGGCGCATATAGCCCTCGATCTCCGGGATGTCGTTGGCCCAGCCCGCCGCCGCGAACGGCACGCCCGCCGCGCGGCACATATCATATCCGGGTTTCAGGTCATCCAGCATCAGCAGCTGCTCCGGCGCGAGCCGGAACTCCTTCATGATCTGCTCCAGCGGCCAGACGTTGGGCTTGCGGTGCTCGGGCGGAAGCTCCCAGCCGAAGATCAGATCCGGCTCCGGCAGACCGTTTTCGCGGTAATCGCGGCGGATCACGTCGCTGACGGAGTGGGAGACGACGGCGATCTTGCCGCCGCGGGCCTTGTATCGCTCCAGAATTTCGCGCATCCCCGGATACGCCTTTGGGATGCGTGAGGCGACCCAGCCCTGCCAGAACTGATATTCACCCTCCAGCTCCTCGTCGGTAAAGCCCAGCTCGTCTTTGAGGAGCGGAATGATGCCAGGGTCGAAATTTTTCCGGAAATAGTCGTCCAGCGTATACGAAAGGCCGGGGCGCACCTGCGCCAGATAGGCCAGAAAGGCCGGAAAATGGATGACAGCCGTGCTGTTGACGACGGTGTCGTCGTGGTCGAGCACCAGACAGGGGAACCGCATAGCGCACCTCCGGATGTGAGATATGGACAAGCATAGCATTTTCTGACGGATTATGCAAGAAAAAAGATTCTGAAGTTTTGCGGCGAAGGTTTGCTATTTTGAGAAATCTATGGTATACTTTGAGAAAATAGCAATGCTATACCCCGGCAGAACGCCGGAACGATTCACCAAACAAACGGAGGGAACGGCATGGAAGAAGAAAGAATGGAACAGCCACGGCGCAGAAGAAAGCCGAAGAGCTTTTTCCGCCGCCTTTTGGAGCTGCCGAAAAAGACGCTGCTGACGCTGGTCGCGATCCTCGTCGTCTTTGTGGCGGTCATCGTCATCATCACAAAAAGCTGCTCGGCCGTGCCGGACACAACCGTCACGGCACAGGCATTTTCCACCGAGGCGGAGCTGAAGCTCCCGCTGTCGGTCAAGCTCAACGAGGGCGATTATCTGTCCTACGGCGGCTATCAGTTTGAGACGTCGAAGAAGATCGCCTCGCTCGTCAAGACCATCAACAAAAATAACGACGGCGTCACCGCCACAAGCTTCACGAACGCGCACGGCACGTGCTACCTCTTCACGAAGCAGACCGAGACGGGCGTCGACCATTGGGCGCTCTATCCCAAGGACATCGCCCACTATTATATCTTCATGGGCACGCACCGCGAGGTCGCGCTGGACGGCAGCCGCCTCGACATCCTGCTGCCGCTGCACCTTGTCTCCGACAGCGCACTGATGGACAACATGGGCGGCCAGATCCAGCTCGACACGTCCTATGCCTGCGGCTACGACGGCCTCAAGGAGGGCGAGACGCTTGCCGCGCTCTTCCGCGCGTACTATGAAGAGTCCGGCCTCTACACCGTCACGAGCAGCGACGGCGGTTTCACCATCGTCCCCAAGGGCAGCGACAAGACGCTGATCTTCACCTTCCAGGAGGACGGCACGAGCGGCATGTTCGCCGTCTCCGTCCCGGTCGTGACCGAGCCGGAGCCGACCAGCGCCGCCAGCATCCGCTATGAGCAGGGCGAAGCCGTGCAGCTTCCTGAACAGGATGCCATCGCCCTTTCGGAGATCATCGTCAACGCGAGCTATCGTCAGACCGAGCCGATGGATGACATCACGCCCTATGAGGTCGACATGGAGGGCACAACCTATCGTATCAGCTTGACGTGGAGCACCGATACCTGGAGTGCGACTGTCCGCGGTGATTCCGGCCTTGCCACGCTGACCACAAAGGATTCCTGCATGGTCGCGGCGATCATCGGCGCGAACGACGTGGGCGGCGTTCCGGCCCGCGACGACGCGAGCTGGTTCGGCGACCTGAGCGCGGACTTCTCCGCCGCTGCGGCGCAGATGGTCACAACGGGCGACATCAATGTCCGCTCCGCCCCGTCCACGTCCAGCACGATTCTCGTGACCATGCCGCAGGACAGCTCCGTGGCCGTCATCGGCATCTCGGACGAATGGTGCGAGATCTGGTACAACAACCAGCGCGCCTATATGTCCAGCCAGTATCTCAAAACGCCGACCACCGGCGCATAAAAATGCAGCAGCGCCCGCCGCGATCTCTCGCGGCGGGCGTTTTTATGCCGTATCGTCAGTTATAGATGTATGGGCGGACGCCCCTGTCCGCCCGCTTCTTCGGTTCCTCCGCAGCACCCTGTAGGGGCCGATGCCGAGCGCAGCTGTTCGCGACGAAGGAGCGTTACAGATGCGGCCTGCCCCTTGCGGGTACTCATCGGCCCTTTTTTGAACCCATTCTTTTCTTTCTCTGCCAGAAAGAAAAGAACGGTTTCAATCTTCCAAGAAAAGAAAGAGGGCCGGGTACCAACCGTTGTCCTGAATTTGACTCAAAAAATCTCAGCCATCAGCTGTCCGTCACGCCAGCCCCTACCTCCCGAAAGGTCTCTGCGCTCTGCGCATCGCCTTTCGGAGGGACTGCACTGCAAAATCGCACAGTAGTTGTCTGCCCGCCATCATCAAGATAGCGTGCGGCGTTGTAAAATTTCCGACTGCCAAATTGTGACCCAGTGAAACGGTCACAATTTGGGAAGGAAGAAGGAGACTGCGGATGTGGAGTTTTCGCCGCCCCGGCGGAAACGGAATGGAGCTGGCTTCTTCTGACGAGGGCATCGGCCCCTACAAATTCTATTGGAAGTGTTCCGAAGACAGGACAACCGGGCACGCAAAAAAGTGCCCCGTCCGTTGGACGGGGCACGATCTCGATCATTTAGTGGGTCAGGAAGAACATCAGGGCGAAGAGGATCGTGATGATCCAGGTGCCGACGTTGACTTCCTTGATCTTGCCGGTGAAGATCTTGATGAACACGTAGGAGATCAGGCCGAACGCAATACCATAGGAGATATTGTAGGTCAGCGGCATGATCGCGATGGTCAGGAAGCCGACAACAGCATCTGCCGGATCGTCCCATGCGATGCTCTTGACATTGGCCATCATGAGAACGCCGACGTAGATCAGAGCCGCGGCGCAGGCATAGGTCGGGATGAGCTGCGCGACCGGCGCGAGGAACATCGCAACGAAGAACAGGGCCGCGGTGACCATCGAGGCCAGACCGGTGCGGCCGCCTTCGGCGACACCTGCGGAGGACTCGACGAACGTGGTGACGGTGGACGTGCCGCAGACCGCGCCGCAGCAGGTCGCGATGGCATCAGCCAGCATGGCCTTGTCCATGTTGGGGACGTTGCCTTCCGGGGTCAGCATGTTGCCGCAGGCGCAGGCGCCGTACAGCGTGCCGAGGGTATCGAACATATCGACCATGCAGAACGCGAGCATGGAGGTAACGAACATGACAACGAACGCGCCGGTACCATTGGCGGTGATGTAGGCAGAATAGTCAAAGCCTTCGGTAAAGACTTTGCCGATCGCCTGTGTGCCAAAGTCCTTGAACGCGCCGAAGAAATCGCTCGACAGGTTCGGCTGAACCTTATCTGCGAAGAAGCCGGGGACAGTCAGCAGGCCGATGACATAATACAGAACCGCGGAACCGAGAATGCCCCACAGGACCGCGCCCTTGACCTTTTTCTTGGACATCGCGCCGATGGCGAAGACCGTGATGATCGTGAGCAGGATCGGGAACAGCTGCGCCCAGGTCACGCCGCCGGTGAACACGTTGAGCGAGGTCAAGCTGACGAGCGTGGAGGCGTTGCCTACGACGATACCGGCGTTCTGCATGCCGATGAAGGCAATGAACAGGCCGATACCGGCGGAGATGGCGACCTTGACGGCCTGCGGGATGGCGTCGAAGATGATTTTGCGGAGGCCGGTGACGGTCAGCAGGACGAAGACGATACCGTCGACGAGGACCATGACCAGCGCATTGGCATACGTCAGCCCCATGCCAACGCAGATTGTGTAGACGAAATAAGCGTTCAGGCCCATGCCGGACGCCTGCGCGAGCGGCAGGTTGGACAGCAGACCGATGGCTACGGTGCCGATGACGGCGGAGATGGCAGTTGCGATGTAGATCGCACCATAACTGACACCGAGAACGTTCGTTCCATCATTGAAGGGGTTTGAGAACATACCGGCGTTGACCATCAGAATGTAGGCCATCGCCATGAAGGTGGTAATACCGGCCATGACCTCAGTCCGGACGGTCGTACCGTGCTCCTTCAGTTTGAATCTTTTTTCCATTCAGATTCCTCCATTCATTTCTCTCGGCCCGCCCGGCAGAGGGCGAACCATTTATGAGCCTATTATAGTGAATATTGACCGAAAAAACAAGCTGTCAGGACGACTGTTTGCAGCTAAATTTTTTTTAGATTTTTTCGCTTTTGCACGAAAATGCAATTCCGGTTTGACATTTCCGCAGTTTGACACTATAATATTCGTTGGAAAACTACCGGAAACGATCCGGTTTTGGTAAGGAGAAGAGGCTATGACACATCGAATGACGATCGCGGGCGTCACGCGCGATCTGCCCATCTGCAAGGTGACGGACGATCTGTACATCGGCGCATTCATCATGTTCGGCGACGCCGAGATCACCGTGGCCTGCGCGAAGGAGCTGCTCGCCCGCGCGCCGAAGGACTATGATTATCTGCTCACGGCCGAAGCCAAGAGCATCCCCCTGATCCACGAGATGGCGCGCCAGTCCGGCGCGAAGACCTACTTTGTCGCCCGCAAGGGTCTGAAGGTCTATCTGACCGATCCGCTCTGCGTCGACGTCAACTCCATCACCACGCAGCATGAACAGCACCTCTATCTCTCCGGCGCAGACGCCGCGATGATGCACGGCAAGCGCATTCTGATCGTCGACGACGTGATCTCCACCGGCGAATCGCTCCGCGCGCTGGAAAAGCTCGTCGAAGAAGCAGGCGCGACTGTCGCGGGCCGCATGGCCGTTCTCGCCGAGGGCGACGCGCAGGAGCGCAGCGACATCATCTATCTCGAAAAGCTCCCGGTCTTCAATGCCGACGGCACCGTCAAGGCGTAAGTACATCGAACCCACGCGGCCCGCAGGGATGCGGGCCGCGTTTGTTCTGTCCTCAATATATCGTCCGCCCAAAGGCTCCCCTTGATTGTATCAAGGGGGAGCTGGCGCGCAGCGCCTGAGGGGATTAAGGCCATCGGTTTTCCGCCGCACCCTGTAGGGGGCCGATGCCCTCATCGGCCCTTCGGGCGGGCAATGCCCGCCCCTACGATTTCTATCGTACTTCCGTAGGTGAATGTAGGGGCGCCCATTGGTCGCCCGCAAAAGCCCCCTCTTGGTAGAGGGGGCTTCCCGCTGCGGTGGGCTTTCGGGCTGACAAAGTCGTCGGCCCCTACAGGATACACAGAAAATCAGCAAAAAGGGACCTCCGAAGCT
>CAJMLC010000105.1 GCA_905214155.1 uncultured bacterium
CTGCCGGTTCTTGCTCTAAGCGATTATTTGTTGTCCTTATGCGTGTTCGCCATTCAGAGCGCCGGTGCTTTCTTATTCCGCGGTCTCCGAGAGCTCGAGTCCCGGATTGCGCTTCAGAATATAATTGATCGACCACTGGGACGCAAACACCAGCAGGCTGCGGCCGCGATAGTCCTCCAGCAGCTCCGCGTCGCTCGACAGGTTCAGGTCCTTCAGGTCGGCGACCGGGGCGGCGGTGATGAACCGCAGCTGCTCATACGGCAGGCCCTCCATCCGGAGGTCGACGCCGTATTCCGACTTCATGCGGTACTGGAACACGTCAAACTGCAGCGTACCGACGACGCCGACGATGACCTCCTCCATGCCGGAATTTGGCAGCTTGAAGATCTGGATCGCGCCCTCCTGTGCGATCTGCTCGGTGCCCTTGATGAACTGCTTGCGCTTCATCGAGTCCTTCGGGCTGACGCGCGAGAAATGCTCCGGCGCGAACGTCGGGATCCCGCCGAAGCGGAACTTCTTGCCCGGCACGGTGATCGTGTCGCCGATGGCGAAGATACCGGGGTCGAACACGCCGATGATGTCGCCCGCGTATGCTTCCTCGACGATCTCGCGCTCCGACGCCATCAGCTGCTGCGGCTGGGAAAGGCGCATTTTTTTGCCGCCCTGCACGTGGTAATATTCGCGGTCGCGCTCAAACTTGCCGGAGCAGATGCGCAGGAAGGCCAGCCGGTCGCGGTGCGCCTTGTTCATGTTTGCCTGAATTTTGAAGACGAACGCCGAGAAATCGGGGTCGAACGTGTCGATCTCGCCGCAGTCGGCCACACGCGGCAGGGGCGGCGGCGTCATGCGGAGGAATTCCTCGAGGAACGGCTCCACACCGAAATTCGTCAGCGCCGAGCCGAAGAACACCGGCGACAGCTGCCCATGGCGCACCTCGTCCATGTCGAATTCGCGTCCCGCGCCGAGCAGCTCCACATCGTCGCGCAGCTGCGCATGCCGCCGCTCGCCGAGGATCTCCGTGACCTGTGGATCGTCCAGCGTGACAGCCAGCTTGTCCGCGCGGTTCTTGCCGGACACACCGGAAAACAGCAGCAGCTGCTCCCCTCTCCGGTCATACACGCCCTGAAACTCCTTGCCGGAGCCGATGGGCCAGTTGCAGGCATAGGTCTCGATGCCGAGCTCGTTTTCCAGTTCGTCCAACAGCTCGAACGGATCGCGCGCCTCGCGGTCCATCTTGTTGATGAACGTGAAGATCGGGATGTGGCGCATCGCGCAGACCTTGAACAGCTTGCGCGTCTGCGGCTCGACGCCCTTGGCCCCATCGATGACCATGACGGCGCTGTCCGCCGCCATCAGTGTGCGGTACGTGTCCTCGGAAAAGTCCTGATGGCCCGGCGTGTCCAGAATGTTGATGCAGAAGCCCTCATACTGGAACTGCATGACCGACGACGTGACCGAGATGCCGCGCTGCTTTTCGATTTCCATCCAGTCGGACACCGCGGCACGGGAATTCTTCTTGCCCTTGACCGCGCCCGCCTGCGCGATGGCCCCGCCGTAGAGCAGAAATTTTTCTGTCAATGTGGTTTTACCGGCGTCCGGGTGCGAAATGATCGCGAACGTCCTCCGCCGGGAGATCTCTTCTTTTAAGGCAGCCAAATCTGTTTCCTCCTAATCGATATTTGTTTGGATCCGTTTGACGCCTTTTCTTATGTCGGCACGTTGATTCCTCCAAAAAACTCAAGTCAATCGAGGAAAGTATACCACAAAGGATCTCATTTTACAAGAAAAACCACAGTCTTCCCGCAAGAAAAATACTGCTTGACAAATGATACTATGTATCATATAGTATATAGCAACAGGAGGTATGCTATGGACGGACAACTCAAACGCGGCATGCTCGACGTCTGCGTGCTGGCCGCGATCCGGAAGGAGGACTCCTACGGCTATCAGATCCTGAAGGATCTGCGGCCCTATGTGGCCCTGTCGGAATCGACGCTCTACCCCATCCTGCGGCGGCTGGAGACGGCGGAGATGCTCACCGTGCGCACAGCGGAACACAACGGCCGTCTGCGCAAATACTATCATCTCACGCCGCAGGGCCTCGCGCGCATCGAGCAATTCAAAACCGAATGGGAGCAGATCGTGAATATCTACCAATTCATTCTGTCAACGGAGGGGACTGAATATGACGAAAGCTGAATTTTTGAAGGCATTGGAAGAAAAGCTGTCCGCGCTCTCCGCAGAGGATCGCGCGGCCTCGCTCGCCTATTACGAAGAGATCATCGACGACCGCATGGAAGAGGGACTCTGCGAGGCGGACGCTGTCGCAGCGGCAGGTCCCGTAGAGGAAGCTGCGGCACAGCTCCTCGCCGAGACGCCGCATGCAGAAACGCGCCTGTGTGCCCAGCCCAAGCGGATTGAACCTGCCGGCAGCTTCCTGCTGTTTACCGATCCGTTCGACGCAGTCGAGATCCACGCGACCTGTGCCGATGTAGAGCTCCGGCCATCGGAGGACGGCGTCTGCCGCGTGGAGTTTCAGGAGGAGCAGCGCTGCGCCGCCTCCGTGGCAGGCGGGATACTCCGGATTCAGGAGCTGCGCCGCCATCGTGTCGGCCTGACGCTTGACCTCAGCATCGGCGGCCGTCAGCTGCTCGACGTCCCAATGCGTGACAATGCGCTGCGCGTCTATCTCCCGGTGCGCACATACCGGATGCTCCGGGCCGAGACCCGCTCCGGCGAGATCGAGGTTTCCGGCGGCCTGTCCTTTGACCGTGCCGTGCTCCGCAGCGCCAGCGGCGATGTTGAGTTCCGCGCCGCCGTCCAGAGCGAGCTGCGCATCCATACGGCCAGCGGTGACATCGAAGTGAAGCATGCCGCGCCGGAGCGGATGCAGTTGGAGAGCGCGAGCGGCGATGTCGAGCTGTCCGGCTGCGGTGCTTCGTCCGTGACCGTCCGGACGAGCAGCGGCGATGTCGAGTTTGCGGACTGCGACGAGACCGCGCTCGACATCCGCACGGCCAGCGGCGACATTGATGGGCGCTTCTCCGTGCCGCGCGCCGTCTCGGCCAGCTCGGTCAGCGGTGAGATCGATGTGCCGCGCTCCGGCTCCGGCGCGCCGTGCGTCCTGCATACCGTCAGCGGCGACATCGATGTCTGCATCAAATGAGTCCCGCTCCGCATAAAAAGCCCCCTCTACCAAGAGGGGGCTGTCTGCGCTCCGCGCAGACAGGGGGGAGATTCAATATCTTCTCCCCCCGATCGCCGAAGGCGATCTTCCCCCCCTCTATGAAGAGGGGGGGCTTTTCCGCTGCGGCGGGATGAGGGCCGATGAGGGCATCGGCCCCTACAATGAGATACCATAAACAAAAAACGCCCCGGTATGCAGTGCATACCGGGGCGGGTCGTTTTCTCAGAAAAATCGTTTATTGGCTTTTATGTTCACGAGCAGATACCAGATCAGCGCCGCAAAGACGATTGCCAGCGGGATGAAGCCCAGCGGATACGGCAAAAGCTCGTTCCCCGACAGGTCACAGTAGAGATTGAACGCCGCGTAGATCACCAGGATTCCCGTCAGCACGCCGAGCCGCGGCAGCACGAACGAGACATAGCCATCCTCATCGAGGCAGTCCTCCGGCTTTTTGTCCTTGCCCAGCAGGATCTCATTTTTG
This sequence comes from uncultured bacterium, assembly GCA_905214155.1. Taxonomy (GTDB): domain Bacteria; phylum Bacillota; class Clostridia; order Oscillospirales; family Oscillospiraceae; genus CAG-170. Next base: position 3,669 of record CAJMLC010000105.1, read on the forward strand.
AACAGCTTCCGCTCGCGCAGCAGCCGCACCCATGTATACGCGCAATAGACCGCGCAGAGGGACGAAAACACGTCCATCAGCATCATTGTGGAATCCATTTCAGCTCTCCTCGTCCGTAGTATGCTTCTTCTTTTCGTCCATATCCTGCTTGAACCAGAGCGCGATGCGCACGATCATCAGCACGCCCGCCGCGATGAACACCACCGCCGCCACCAGCGACGCAATCTCCAGGCCGCTCCATTCTGCGGGTGTCTGTTTGGTCAAGTCGCGGATCATCTGCACCGCCAGATAGATCAGATATGCGCCCGCCATGCCGTAGATCACGGTGCGGCGGCCGCGGTCCTGCTTCTGCTTCTGCTTTTTCTCGCGCTCTTCCTGTTCCGCTTTCCGCTGTTCGGCCTCCGGATCGACCGGCTCCTGTACGCCATCTGCACCGACGACCGGCAGATCTTTCTTTTCCTCGTCCATGGGCTGTCCTCCTGTGGTTTTTGGATATTTTACACGATTTCCGGCAAAAAGAAAAGTGGGGGCGGAGAATTATTTTACCGCTCCGATGCGGAACTGCTCGATCATCTCCGCCGTCAGGCTGAAGCCGGTCGTGTCCTCCGGGACGTCGTGCCGGTCGACCCACGTGGCCTCGGAGAGCTCGCTCTCCTGCACAGTGACACGGTCAGACCCGTCCAGCTCGGCATAGAAGCCGAACAGCAGCGTGTCGGTGAAGACCCAGGGCTGCGATTTGTAGAACTTCAGATTTTTCACGCGGACGCCGGTCTCTTCAAAGACCTCACGGCGGACCGTTTCCTCGATGGACTCGCCGATCTCATTGAAGCCCGCAACGAGGGCATAGTGCTTGATGGGGCGGTCCTTATAGCGTGTGAGCAGCAGACGTTCGCCGTCGTGGACGGCGACGATGACTGCGGGGCAGATCTTCGGGTAGACCGTGTTGCCGCAGCTCGGGCAGACCATTGCCCGCTCGGCCTTGCTCTTTTCCATTCGCGTGCCGCAGCGGCCGCAGAAACGCTGGCTGGAATACCAGCGCCAGAGGCTCTCGCCCGCCGCCGCCGCGAAGATCACCTCGCTGCGCGGCAGGCCGCGCAGGCGGGCCGTCGGCAGCGGGGCCCAGTCGCCCTTTGGGCGCGCGCCGGCCTCGGCGAGGTAATAGTCCCGGTCGTCGATGGAGAAGAGATATTGCAGTTTGTGCTGCGCGCCGGGCAGATCCGCCACGCGCGGCAGCGTGATCGCGCCGTCCGTCTCGCGGCAGTAGAGCACGCGCTCGGCCCCGAAGCAGAGAACGAGGTCGTCCGCATCCGGCGCCTTCCATTTCATTTCATTGTGATATACATGCGGAAAAATATCCTGGATCATACTTTTTCCCTCCAAAACGCCTCGATTTCGGCGCGTTTTGCGCGCACATTGCCCTGTACGAAGCCGGGCTTGCCGCCGCCGCGCCCGTTCAGGCACGCGTTCAGCTCCCGTGTCAGTGCGCGCAAGTCCCCGTTCTCCTGCCCGATGGCGTAGGCGTAGCCGCCCGCATCCGACCCGCAAAAGACCGCTGCGCGACCCGCTCGCCCCTGCATCACGGCATCGGCCAGCCGGCGGACGCCGTCCGGCGTCAGCCCCTCTTCAAAGAGCAGCGCGTCGCCGTTCTTCGGCAGGGCCTCGGCCATCCGGGCGAAGAGCTTCGTCTCGAGCTGGCCGGCGCGGAGCTTCTGCGCGGCCAGCTCGTCCAGCGTGCGCTGGACGGCGGCGCTCGTCTCAGCGGGCTTTGCGGAGAGGAGCGCGGAGTTTCTGCGGTTTTCGGCGATCAGGCGGCCGACGTACTCGTAGGCCCTGCGGCCGCAGAGGAGCTCGAGGCGGACGCCGTCGTGAAATTTGACGCAGGAAAAGATGCGGATCGGGCCGATCTCGCCGGTGCGGGAGACGTGCGTCCCGCAGCAGGCACAGATGTCATAGCCGGGGACGGTCACGATGCGGACCTGACCGGTCAGCTCCTTCTTGCTGCGGTACGGGATCGTTTTCAGTTCCTCCGGCGAGGGATATGTGACCTCGACGGGCAGATCCTGCCAGACGGCTTCATTTGCCTCGCGCTCCAGCATCGCCAGCTGCGCGTCGTTCAGCATGCCGTTGAAATCAATCGTTACGAAGTCTGCGCCCATGTGGAAGCCGACATTTTCATAGCCGAAGTGCTTGTGGGCCAGGCCGCTTAAAATATGCTCGCCGGAATGGAGCTGCATGCGCTCGAAGCGCGCGTCCCAGTCGATCTCGCCTGCGACCTCTGCACCGATTTCCAGCGGCGATTCGCAGTAGTGGACGACCTCGCCGTCCCGTTCGTGCGTGTCCGTCACGCGGACGCCGCCGAGCAGACCGGTATCCCCCGCCTGTCCGCCGCCCTCGGGGTAAAAGCATGTCCGGTCGAGCACGACGTCGAAGCCGTGTTTGCCCGGCGCGCAGGAGACCACGCGGGCCGTGAACGCCCGCTGATGCGCATCTTCGTAATAAAGCCGTTCCGTCATGATCCTCTTTCCCTTTTCTTTCGTTTGTCGTTTTCTGTATCATAACACAAGCCGCGGCGAATTTCCACCCATTTCGCCTGATTTTGCGATTGACAAACCGCTTTTTCCCCTCTATTATAAAGAGTGGGCTTGTGTGTCCATCACAGGTCCGCAACTTGACAGACAAAGGAGGGAGCATCATGGACGCAGGAAGTAGTAGCGGCACATCTGCAGGCCGAAGTTCGCGCGGGTCCAAGCCGCCTTCGTGCGCCATGACCCTCTTATAAGATTCTGGCCTTCCGCCAGATCCTGAACTTCCCGATGTGCCTGAAGAGTGTCTTTACTTCCTATTTTTTAGGAGCACACCAGCTCACCGAATGGCCACCACTCGCTTGCATCTTTTCCGCCATCCACAATAAAAATCCGCGCGAATCCACAAAGGATTCGCTGTGGCTTTTCTTGCGCCTGACGAAAAATCTGCGTCGCGATTGATCACCATTCGTCGATCTGGTCTGCTCCAGCCGCTTGCGCGGAACGCGCATGCGAACTGAAAGGAGGAAAGACCATGGCAGAATACAATTTTTCCGTTGAAAAAGCCCTGATCCAGCTGCTGGATGATAAGAAATATCATTCGTTGCGGGACATTCTCTGCACGATGAACCCGGCGGACATCGCCGCCGTGTTCGACGAGCTGAACGAGGCGCGGCTGCCGCTGCTGTTCCGGCTGCTGCCGAAGGAGCTGGCGGCGGAGACGTTCGTC
>CAJMLC010000106.1 GCA_905214155.1 uncultured bacterium
GCGTACGGTCTGTACGTCGAGCCGGTTCTAACGCCGTATTGCCGGAAAAGATCCGTCAGCGTTTAATGAACTGTATTCTCGGTCAATATTGTTTCGTATTTTGTCTCGCCCGAGAAATAGGCATCCATGATCGGGATACACACATTGGCGAGATTGCCGCCCTGCGCGCCCTTTTCCACATAGACCGCAATGGCGATCTCCGGGTCGTCCGCCGGGGCGTAGAGCACAAAGGACGCGTTGTCGGAGCCGCTGACCGAGCCGTCCGATGTCACGCCTTGCCACTGGGCCGTGCCCGTCTTACAGGCGACCTCAATCGGATAATTTGCCAGATAGTTCTTGGCCGTGCCTTCCTTGGCGGTCATGCGCATGCCCTTGTCGATGCAGTCGAGCGCCTCGTCCGAGATGTCCAGCGTGCTGGCCACCTCCGGCTCGTGCTCCTTGATCAGCGACTGATAGTCCCACGACACGATGCGCGACAAAAACGTCGCGGAATAGCGCGTCCCCTTGTTCGCCAGCGCCTGCACATAGCAGACCATCTGCATCGGTGTGAAGCGGTTCAGGCTCTGCCCGATGACGGCCTGCAGCACGTCCGCGCCGTACCAGCCGGACTCGTCGCCGGCGTAGTTGGCCTTCTTCGTCTCGGCGTTCGCCCGCTGGCCGACCTCTTCATAGAGCTCAATGCCCGTGTGCTCGCCGAGGCCGAGCGCCTTCGCCACGATGTCGAACGGATTTTCGCCCGTCTCGCTGAAATAGGCGTTGTAGGTCAGGCGGCCCGCCTCGTAGAAATAGTAGTTGCAGGACTCAGACAGCGCCTGCTGCATGTTGATCGTGCCGTGCGTCGCGTTCGAGCTGGTCCACACGTAGCACTTCGGCGTGAAGTTTTCCTTCGCGTAGTACATGTAGACGCCCTCATCCGTGATCTGATAATATTCGCCCATGTGGCCCAGGTCGATGGCCGCGATGGCCGTGACCATCTTGTAGATCGAGCCGGGGGCGTAGGGGGCCAGCAGCGCCCGGTCATAGAGCGGCTTGTAGGGATCCTCGCTCAGCTCCTTGAAATCGCGGTTGTAGGTGGAGAGGTCGTAGGTCGGATAGCTCGCGCATGCGAGGATCTCGCCCGTCTTCACCGCCTGTACCACCACGGCCCCGCCCTCGGCGTCCTTGCCTTCGCTGTGCGCGCCGACGCCGTTCTCGCGGAGATTCAGGATCAGCTTCTCCAGCGCGTCCTCCGCCACGGTCTGCAGCGAGATGTCCAGCGTCGTCTCCACATTGGCGCCCGGCTCCGGGATGCTGGTATAGTATTCGTCGAGCTTTTCGCCCGTGGACGAGACGGTCGTATACTTCATGCCGCTCGTCCCGTGCAGATATTCCTCAAAGGCCAGCTCGATGCCCTCTTTGCCGACCTTTGCGTTCATCGCGTAGCCCTTGTCGCGGTATTCCGGCCATTCATCCGCGGTGATCGCACCGACGGATCCGAGCAGATGCGCCGCATACTTCGTGTTGTAGACGCGCACGGTGCTCGATTCCACGATCACGCCCGGGATGCTCAGCTCCATCACCGCCGCGAGATCCTCCGCGCTGACGTCGGTCGCCAGCGTGTAGTTTTCCAGGCCCACGCCCTCGACGCTCCGCAGCTCCAGCTCATAGCGGACGGAGATGACCTTGTACGCCTGCTCCTGCGTCCAGTCGTCGGGGATCTGATAATCCTCGCGCAGCTTTTTCATCAGCGTCGAGGCCGACGTGTCGAGGTCATACTCCCGGTCGCGCAGGAATGCGCGGAAATAATCCTGCCATGTGGACGAGATCGTGTCCATCTGATAGGCATAGGGCCGCTCCATCGTGACAGGGAAGTGGCTCTCATACTGGATGCCGAGCCGGTCGCACAGCTCCAGCACGTGCAGCAGATTCTCGTTCGGTGCGTCCGTGTTGAACAGCACGAAATTGATGATCACGAGGTTATAGCTCGCGCGGTTCGAAATGAGCACATTGCCGTTCCGGTCGAGGATGTTCCCGCGCGAGGCCTCCATCGTCGTGCGGTAGGTCATCGAGTCCGCGTCCGCGGCCACGAGCTCGGTCGTCTGTAATTTATAAAGCCGCAGCGCGAACACCGCCATCATCGCCACGATGAAGCAGATGAACACGATCATGCGGAACCGCATCCTTCGCTGCATTTATGCCCCTGCCTTTCTGATCAACCAAGCGGCCAGATATACCGGCGGCGCCGCCAGCAGCGAAAGCCCAATCTGCCGCAGCACGGGCAGCAGCCCCGCGCCGAATCCTACATGGCCCAGAAACACCTGTGCCAAAAACAACACGCCCTGGCAGAAGATCAGACAGCCGAGGCTCATCAGCAGCGCCGAGAGCAGGTTTCGCCGCAGATACCGGTCGCACACATAGCCCACGACCGCGCCGCTGAGCGCAAGCAGCACAACGTGCAGCGCGCCGCCCGCCGCCCCGGCCAGACACCAGAACAGCCCGGCCGCGAGACCGAAAATGGCGCCGCTCTCGCCGCCCACGTGCATCGCGATGCACGCCGCAGCCACCGGGATCAGGCTCAGCTTCACGCCGAACAGGCGCATCCGCCCGAATGTCACCGTCTGAAATACCGTCATAAACAGAAACAGTACCCCATATAAGGCCCACATCAGGGCGTTTTTGTATGTTTTTCTCATCGGAATACTCCTTCTGCCGGGTTTCGCTCCATCCAAAGGCTCCCTTGTGTAAAGGGAGCTGTCAGCCGCTAGGCTGACTGAGGGATTGTCGGGCGGGCGATGCCCGCCCCTACGTTTAGGATCGAAGTGCAAACGTGTTCGTAGGGGCGACCAATGGTCGCCCGCAACAATCCCTCCGCCTCGCTGCGCTCGGCACCTCCCTTTACACAAGGGAGGCTTTGTCCGCTGCGGCGGGGCCGGGCCGATGTCATCATCGACCCCTACAAGCGAAATATCTTACTGCGCCGGGCTATCCGCGGTATTTGCTCCGTCCGCCGCGGCCTCCGCATTTGCATCCACAGCTGTCTCTGCGTTCGCATCCGCATTGGTCTCGCCGTCGACAACGACGGTCTCCTCCGCGGCCTTCTCCGGCACAGTATAGCCGTAATTCGTAATGATGAACACCTGTTCCAGCGTTCCGAGATCGCACGACGGATCGAGCGTGGCATACTTCGCGACGCCCGTTTCATCGAGGCTCGCGTTCGTGATATAGCCGAGCAGCAGTCCGCGCGGATAGAGCGTCGAGCCGGTCGTCACGACCTGATCCTGATTCTTGATGACCGCGTCGGTCAGCAGATAGTTCATGCGCAGGATGCTGGTGCCGTCCTGCAAGAATGTCCCCTGTACGACGCCGTTGTAGCCCGATGACGCGATCGACGCGCTGATCTCCAGCGACGAGTCCATGATCGTCGTCACCGTCGCCCAGTTGAAGCCGACCTCGGTGATCAGACCCACGACCTGCCCGTTCTCGGTGATCGCGCACATGCCCTCTTCGAGGCCATAGTTTGTGCCCTTGCCGATCGTGAACGCGCTCTTATAGTCCGAAGAGTTCCACGACGTGATGTACGACGCCACATAGCTGTAATCCTCGTGGCTCTCGCTCAGCTGCAAAAGCGCCTTGTATCGCTCGTTTTCACGCTGCAGCTCCTCCACGGTGCGGATGTCCTCCTCCATCGAGAGGATCTGGCTCTGCAGCGCCGCGTTTTCCGATTCCAGCTTCGCATACTGGAAAAGGTAGTTATAATACCGTTCAAACTGCCGGTCGATGGCCGCGACCGCCGAACGCACCGGGGACAGGATGCTCCCCGTGACGTTTTCAAAGAAGCTCGCCCCAGAGGAGAGGCCCAGAACCACCGCTGCGAGGATCGCCACGACCAGCGCCGCGATCAGGATGGTCTTCATCCGGCCGGACCAGAAATTTTTCTTCATCCCTCCGGCGCCTCCTTCTCCCGCAGAATGGACACGCCGCACTCGGCCAGCATCCGCGCCAGTGCGCAGAGCGGCAGACCCATCACCGAGAAATAATCGCCCTCGAGATGGTCGACGAAGATGGCCCCGTAGCCCTGAATGCCATAAGAACCGGCCTTGTCCATCGGCTCGCCGGTCGCGATGTAGGCGCGGATCTCCGCGTCGGTCATCGGGCGGAAGTGGACGCGCGTCCGCACGACCTCCTGCCGGAGCTTGCCTTCGTGCCACACGTTCAGCCCCGTCATCACCTCATGCCCGCGCCCGGAGAGCGTCTTCAGCATCCGGAACGCCTCTTCTTCGTCGTGCGGTTTGCCGAGCACCGCGCCGTCCACGACGACGATCGTGTCCGCAGCGACGACGATGTCCTCCGGCGCGGCGGTCTCCGCGATCTTCGCGGCCTTCAATCCGCCTACGCGCGCGACCTCCTGCTCCGGCGGGAGCGTCTTGTCCATCGTCTCGTCGACGTCGGCGGTGTGTATCGTAAATTCCAGCCCCAGCAGGCGCATCAGCTCCTGCCGCCGGGGCGATTTGGACGCTAAAATGATTGCCATGATGTTCTCCTTACTCCACACCACGTTGGTAGAGGCCGCGCGTATAGCTGCCCGGCTCGAACGTCCCGCCGCGCACCCAGTCCGCCAGCACCTTGTCCACCTCTCCGGCGTTCTCCGTCGTGAAGCTCAGCCGCAGCGCCCAGAGGCCCATCCCGCGGAACGCCGCCAGCTTGTCCAGCAGATAGAGCTTCTTCCCGTTCAGCAGCACGTTGCGGCAGCTGCCGCCGTCCTTCACGATCGGGAATTCCTCGCCCATCCGGTCGACGAGCTTCGTCACGCCCGCGTCGCAGGCGCATGTGCCCGTGCGGTTTTTGATCACGCAGTTTTCCATCAGCATCAGCGGCAGCCGCCCATAGACGAGCACCTCGCTCGGCACGGCCTTCGAAATATCGCGGATCTGCGGCAGCGTCAGCTCAAACGACAGCAGCTGCGAATCCACGCCCTGTGCCCGCAGATACTGCATTGACCGCGAATTGTAGATGTTGAGGCCAAAATCGCCCCGCACGGCGAAGCCCGCCGCCTTCGCGATCTTCAGCTGGCCGAGATTGCCCACCAGCAGCTGCCGCACGCCAAGGCCGTAGACCTCGCGCAGCTGTGCCGCAAGCTGCCGGTCCTCGCCGGACCAGACCACCCGCGGCAAAACCGCCGCCAGCTGCGTCTCCACGCCGAGCCGCCCCGGCAGATCGGGGTTCGCCAAAATCTCCGCCAGCGGCACATAGAGCACCGTCGGCCGCAGCGCCAGCATCCGCGCCGTGATCTGTGAAGCCGACCGGACGCTCACCGTCAGCTGCGGCTCGCCCGTCATCCCGTCGTAGGGCGCGAGCGCGTTGTAGGGGTGCAGCCGCGCGGGCTTCACGCGCCCGCGCTGCGCCGTCAGCTGTGCGAGCACATCGCGCCGCATCGCGTTGATGGCCGAAGCGGGCAGCTGCACGTCTCCGCCGAGCGCCGTCTTCACCGATGCGCAGCGATACGGCGTTCCGCCGGTCTTGGCCAGACGGCTCTCGAGATCCTCGCGCGTCAGCGCGTGGTAGACCGCCGGCTCCGGCTCCGGCCCGACCGTCTTGCACACGTTGCCGAGGTCATCCTGCACGGCCAGCTGCGCGGGCCGTCCGGCCTGCAGCATCGCGTAAAAATGCACCGGCACCAGCTGTGCCTCGCCGTTTTCGTATGTTGCCCGCGCCGCCGCGAAGAGATCCTTCGCGTCCTCGCCCTCCTGCCGCGTGCCGAACATCTCGGGGCCCTTCTGCCCGAGGTAATAGCCCTGCGTAAAGCCCTGGCGTGAGAACACGCGCTCCAGCTCCTCCATGTCCGCCTGCGTCACGCGCTTGCCGTTCAGCGCCGCGCGATATGCCTTCGTCACCACCGCGACATACTCCGGCCGCTTCATGCGGCCTTCGATCTTGAGGGACGCCACGCCCATGCGCTCAAGGTCGCGCAGATATTCAATGAGACAGTTGTCCTTCAGGCTCAGCGGATACCGGTTCTGGTCGAACCGTCCATAGCCGTAGGGCAGGCGGCACGGCTGCGCGCACTGCCCCCGGTTGCCCGACCGGCGCCCGATCACGCCCGACAGATAGCACTGCCCGGAATAGCACATGCAGAGCGCGCCATGCACGAATACTTCGATCTCGATCGGGCTTCTGCGGCAGATGGCCGCGATCTCCTCGCGCGGCAGCTCTCGCGAGAGCACCACGCGGCTGCATCCCAGCTCCGCCGCCGCGACCACGCCCTCCAGCGAGTGGATGGACATCTGCGTCGAGGCGTGGACAGCTACGTTCGGCGCGATCTCGCGGCAGAGCTGCACCATCCCGATGTCCTGCACGATGAACGCGTCCACGCCCAGCGTCGCCGCCAGCCGGATCACGTCTGCCGCACGGGCCATCTCCCGGTCGGCCACGAGCGTGTTCAGCGTCAGATGCACGGCCACGCCGCGCACATGGCAGTACACGATGGCCTCCTGCAGCTCATCGGCGGAGAAATTCTTCGCGTTCATCCGCGCGTTGAACTGATCATATCCAAGATAGACCGCGTTGGCCCCGTTCTGTACGGCGGCGCGCAGCGCCTCCATCGACCCGGCGGGCGAGAGCAATTCGATCATAATATCGGTTCCTTTTCCGTATAGTCAAGCCATTCCGAAGAATGGCGTAAAAATCCGCATACCATTATAGCACAAACCGCGGAGCCAGAAAAGCCCCGCCGTCGCTTTTTTGTAAACTTTTTGTATCTTTTCCTGCCCATCTTGCCGTACTACAGGATGGCGCGTATCCGCAGAATGCCGTTTGTCCTCCATCATCAAGATAGCGTGCGGCGCGGCGAAGCCCATTGAAACCAAATTGTGACCCAGTGAAACGGTCACAATTTGGGAAGGAAGAAGGAGACTGCG
>CAJMLC010000107.1 GCA_905214155.1 uncultured bacterium
CCATGCAAAGACGAAGGCATAACAAATATACTTCCGCGTTACCACTTTGCTTGCAGGAAAACCTGCCGCTCATTCGCCGCTGACACGGCGCTCCCTTCTAACGGTGGGAAACCGGCTCCGACTACTCGCGGCCTAGAGAAATCCGCTTTTGCCAAAGCTGCTCGCAGGGGATAACCGTCCCGCTCCTTGCTGCCGTCTCGCACAACCGACGGCTTTCTGGAAACGGTGCTGCGGGGAAGTCGTGTCCTGTTCATAGCAGTTGCCAGATGATGATGGCACTAAGATACGCACTTTTTCGCCATTTGTCAATTCCCTTTTGCGCGAAAGAAAAAACTTCGGCGTGGATGACGAATTTCACAAAACAGAACGTGAACTTTTGGTCAAAACAACAATGCAGCGTGTCGCTGCACGCAAAAGCGCCCCAGGTTCCCCTGAGGCGCTTGCTGTTTCAAACTCAATCCTGATCCCAATTGTGCCAGACATTCTGCACGTCGTCATCGTCCTCGAAGATATCGAGCATCTTTTCCATATTGGAGATATCCTCGGGATTTTCCAGCTTCTGATAGTTCTGCGGCACCATTTCGATCTGCGCGGACTCGAACTTGTAGCCCTTGTCCTCGAGCGCCTTGGCAACGTCGTTAAAATCAGCGGGGTCGGTGTAGACCGTGAAGCAGCCCTCTTCCGGCTGGAAGTCGGCAGCGCCCGCGTCGAGCGCATCCATCATGACTGCGTCTTCCTCGAGCTCTTCTTCCTCGTTGTCGATGACGATGACGCCCTTCTTGTCGAATGCCCAGCTCACGCAGCCGTTCACGCCGAGGCTTCCGCCGTATTTATCGAAATGGTGGCGGATGTTGCCCGCGGTGCGGTTGCGGTTGTCGGTCATGGTCTCGACGATGACGGCGATGCCGCTCGGGCCGTGTCCTTCGTAGGTGATGGCTTCGTAGCTGTCGCCCTGACCGGCGGAAGCCGCCTTTTCGAGGACGCGCTTGATGTTGTCGTTCGGCATGTTGGCCGCCTTGGCCTTGGTGATGACGGTCGCGAGGCGGGAGTTGTAGGCCGGGTCGGCCACACCGCCGCCCTCTTTGACCGCGACGATCATTTCCTTGGAAATCTTCGTAAAGGCCGCCGCGCGCTTTGCGTCCTGCGCGCCCTTCGTTTTCTGAATGTTATGCCACTTGGAATGTCCGGACATGGAGTTTCTTCCCTTCGTATCAGTTTTCTGCCCTATATTTTATCATAGGTCAGCGGTAAAAATCAACCAAAAAATTGGGTCTCGTCGCGATGTACCGCCGATTTCAGGACGCGCAGCTCCGGAAAACGCTCCCGCAGCAGCACGGCCAGCACCTCACAGACCGGATCTTCGGTCTCAAAGTGGCCCGCGTCGATCAGATTCAGCCCGCGCCAGCACGCTTCTTCAAACTGATGATACTTGAGGTCCGCCGTGACGAACGTATCACAGCCCGCCGCGAGCACCTCATCGATCGCGCTGCCGCAGCTCCCACCGCCGACGGCGACGAAGCGCACGGGCTTCCCGGCGTCGGCGAACCGCAGCCCCGGGCAACCCAGCTTCTCCTTGACGAAGCCCGCAAACGATGCAAGATCTGTCTGGAGGATCTCTCCGGCGCGGAGCAGGCCGTAGGGCCGCCCTGCATCATCCACCCCCGCCGGATCCAGAATGCGGACGTTGTCCAGTTCCAACTTCGCAGCCAGCGCGTCATTGACACCGCCCGATGCGCAGTCGAGATTCGTGTGCAGATTGACCGCCGCGATGCCGTGCTCGATCAGTTCCAGAACGGAGCGCCCCGCGAGCGTCGTTTCATTGATGGCGCGCGGCGGGTCAAAAAAGAGCGGATGGTGCGTCACGATGCACTTCGCCCCCACTTCCACGGCCTCGGCGATCACGTCCGGCAGCGGATCGAGCGCCACGAGCACCGTCTCCACCTCCGTGGAGAACCGGCCGCAGAGCAGGCCAACATTGTCCCAGTCGCCCATCTTCATGCGCTCCGGCGCGAAGGCAAACAGGACGTCATAAATTTCCCGTACCGTTCTCATGATTTTTCCTCATTTCTTCAACTTCTTCCAGCGCCTGCCGGTAATAGGCCAGGCGCTCAGGCCGCTGATGCTCCGCGCCCATCAGGCCCTCCACGCTCCGCCGCAGCGCGTTTTCGATGCGCTGCATGTAAGCACCGAGCAGCGGCGAGCCGCTCTGGCGCAGCCACGGCGAGACGTACTGCGCGCCCGGCGAGAGGGGAGTGCCCGCGCCCGGATGCGCCCGGAGCACCGTGTATAAAAATTTTCCGTCCTGCACGAGCTGTTCGCACGCGATGGCGAAGCCGTGCTCACCGAGCCAGCGGCGCAGCTCCTGCCCGGCAGACTGCGGCTGCAAGATAAGCGTGTAATTCCGGTCACGCAGCCACGGACAGGCGGATAAAATTTCGACGATCAGGTCGCCGCCCATGCCCGCGCAGACGATGGTATCGGCCTCGTCCGGTGCGATCTCCGCGAGGCCATCCGACAGACGGAACTCCATCTGTCCGGCGAAGCCGAACTTCGCCGCGTGCAGCTTTGCTGTTTGCAGCGGCTGCGGACGGAGGTCGGCAGCGAGGACATGTGCGGCGAGGCCGTTTTGCAGCAGATAGAGGCCCAGATAGCCGTGGTCGGTGCCGATGTCGGCCACGCGGGCCCCCTCCGGCACCAGCTGCGCGCAGAGCCGCAGCCGTTTGGAAATTGGGATCTTCATAGGTTCTCCGTTTACTCAAAAAAGCGGCCAAAAGGCCGCTTTTTTGCTGAATACCGTTAAATTACTTGTTTGCCTCTTCGTTTGCTTCGATGAAGCGGTTGACCTGTGCGAGGAATGCATCGCAGTCGACACCGTGGACCATGCAGGCCTCTTCGACGGTCTCGCCGCGGGAGGACGGGCAGCCCAGGCAGTGCATGCCGATGGCCATGAACAGCGGGGCGGTCTCCGGCGCGATGTCCAGAACGTCGCCGATGATGGTGGACTTTTCGATCTTTGCAGCCATAAAAATGACCTCCTGTCAATATTCTGAGATTAGTATACCCAAACTTTCGCCAAATTGCAAGCCTTACCGCATCAAACCGACACAGTCGTAATACGGTTTCGCCGCGATGAGATCCTTGTGCTCCTTGAACTTGTCGTGCGTCAGGGTGATGACGGCGTAATCGCACGCGGCCATCGCCTCTTCCAGCGTGTGGTTCGGGAAGCCGGCGACGTCGCCCTCGATATACGGCTCACAGGCAATGACCTGATAGCCTTTTTCCTCGAGGAGCTTTGCAAACAGGACGGACGGGCTCTCGCGCGTGTCGTCGATGTTGGCTTTGAAGCTCATGCCGAGCACGGCGACCTTCGCGCCGGGCTTCACGTCGCGGCCGATCCGCTCCACGACCCATTCGGGCTTCGTGTCGTTGACGTGCCGCGCCTCGGCGATCAGCGGCGTGATGTCCTCAAATTTCTCATGGATGAACCACGGGTCGACCGCGATGCAGTGCCCGCCGACGCCGACGCCCGGCGTATGGACGTTCACGCGCGGATGGCAGTTGGCCAGCTCGATGAGCTGGAAGACGTCGATGCCGAGGCGGTCGCAGACCTTGCTCAGCTCGTTGGCGTATGCGATGTTGATGTCGCGGAACGTGTTCTCCGTCAGCTTGCACATCTCGGCGGTCAGATCGTCGGTCAGACGGATCGTGCCCTTGGTGACGACCTTTTCATAGATGCGCTTGGCGTACTCCGCCGCCTCGGGGCGGTTGGAGCCGATGATGCGGTCATTCTGCCGCAGCTCGAGGAGCATCCGGCCCGGAATGATGCGCTCCGGGCAATGCGCGGTCATGAACTCCTCGGGCTTCAGGCCGCTGACCTCGGAGACGATCTGCTCGACGAGCCGTGTCGAGCCGGGAGGCGAGGTGGATTCCAGCACGCAAAGGCCGCCGGGGCGGATGACGCTGCCGACCTCGCGCGCTGCGGACTCGACAAAGCGCATGTCGGACACGCGCTTCTTCTCCGGTGTCTCGCGGTAGGGCGTCTGGACGGCGATGATGAACACGTCCGCCGGTTCCGGCGTGGTGGTGAAGTGCAGGCGGCCCGTCGCCATTGCCTCAGTGAGCGCCTCCTGCAGGCCGGGCTCGACAATGTGGATCTTGCCCCGGTTCAAAATTTCTACGGTTTCCGCCTTGACGTCGAAGCCACAGACTTCGTAGCCTGCGAGGGTGAAGGTGACGGCGGTGGGCAGGCCGATATAGCCGCAGCCCATAATTTCAATCTTTTTCATAGCTGTTCGCTCCTTTTTCAAGAGCATCATACTCTATTTTTCACGCTTTTGCAAGCAGAGCTTCGGTCATATCGACCGTTTCCCACGGAAGATTCAATTCTTCACGGCCAAAGTGGCCGTAGGCCGAGGTCTGCACATAGATGGGCCGGCGCAGACCGAGACGCTCAATGATGGCCGCCGGGCGCAAATCAAAGCAGGCACGGACAAGATCCGAGAGGGCTGCGTCGGAAATTTTGCCGGTGCCGAACGTCTCGGCCAGCACGGACACGGGCTGCGCCACGCCGATGGCGTAGGCCAGCTGGAGCTGGCACTTGTCGGCCAGACCCGCGGCCACGATGTTCTTCGCGATGTAGCGGGCCATGTATGCGCCGCTGCGGTCGACCTTCGTCGGGTCCTTGCCGGAGAACGCGCCGCCGCCGTGCGCGGCATAGCCGCCGTAGGTGTCGACAATGATCTTACGGCCCGTCAGGCCCGAGTCGCCCGCAGGGCCGCCGATGACGAAACGGCCAGTCGGGTTGACATAATATTTCGTGTTCTCGTCGAGCAGACGGGACGGGAGGTTCGGCTGGATGATTTTTTCGATTACCTGCGCGCGGAGGTCTTCGATTGCAATGTCGGGCGCGTGCTGCGTCGAGACGACGACGGTGTCGATGCGCTCCGGCGTGCCGTCGGCGGCATACTGCACGGAGACCTGGCTCTTGCCGTCCGGGCGGAGCCACGGCAGCTCGCCGCTCTTGCGGCAGGCCGTCAGGGCTTTCGTCAGGTTGTGCGCGTAGGAGATCGGGGCCGGCATCAGCTCGCGCGTCTCGCGGCAGGCGAAGCCGAACATCATGCCCTGGTCGCCCGCGCCGATCTCGTTCTTGTCGTCGTAGGAGCTGTCGACGCCCATCGCGATGTCCGGCGACTGCCGGTGCAGCGCGACCTGCACGGAGCAGCTGTGCCCGTCATAGCCCGCCGCCGCGTTGTCATAGCCGATCTCGCAGATCGCTTTGCGCGCGATGTCGGCCACGTCGATCGTCGCCGTCGTGGTGATCTCGCCCATGACGAGCATCAAGCCCGTCGTCGCCGCGCACTCACAGGCCACGCGCGCCATCGGGTCCTGCGCCAGCGCCGCATCGAGCACGCTGTCAGACACACGGTCGCAGACCTTGTCGGGATGCCCCTCGGTCACAGATTCAGAGGTAAAGATTCGTTTTTCGTTGTTCATAAGTCCTGTTCCTTTCCATTCGTCGGGATATGAAAAAAAGCGCCTCTGTCAGTCATCGACAGACGCACTTGGAAGGTCATTCCCTCATCTTTCGATCACATCGCCGGATTTGGCACCTTGCCTTCGCAGGTTGCCGGGTTTCATCGGGCCGTTCCCTCCGCCACTCTCGATAAGGATTCAGTTGTCTCGCCTTATAAGCATATCTATTATACGTGGTTTTCGGCAAAAGTCAACGGCTTTTGCAGACTATTTCAAAATATTTTGTCTATACTTTTCTACAGTGTTCACAGTTTGACCATAGATTTTTCCGCGCCGTTCCTGTATCATACAGATATTCGCAGCAAAGGAGTTTTTTACATCATGAAAGAGCTTCGCAAGCGGTTCGACCGCTTCTGTCTGAAAAACCGCAATAAGGGCATTCCGAATCTGATGATGGTCATCGGCATCGGCAATGTCATCACGTACATCCTCTCGGTCATCGACCCGAGCCATGTGGTCTATTCCCTGCTCTGCTTCAGCCCCACAAAGGTGCTGCACGGGCAGGTCTGGCGGCTGTTCAGCTACATCTTCACCTACCTGCTCGACGCCTCGAGCTGGGGCGCACTGCTCGCGGCCGTCTCGCTCTACTGCTGCTATCAGTTCGGCAAGATCCTGGAGAACTACTGGGGCACGCTCCGTTTCAACCTCTACTATCTGGTGGGCCTTCTGATGACCGACCTCGCCGCCCTCCTGATGGGCTACCCCGCGACGGCTTCGGCCCTGAACCTCAGCCTGTTCCTCGCCGTTGCAACGATCGCGCCCGATCTGCGCGTCTATCTGATGTTCATCCTGCCGCTCAAGCTCAAATACCTTGCCTGGGTCTATCTCGGCGTCACGGCGTGGAATGTCGTTCGGATGCTGCTGTCCTATTCGGTGCTGCGCTTCTACTGGCTGATGCCGCTCGTCCCGCTGGCGAACTATTTCCTGTTCTTCGGCCGCGATTTTCTCAATCTGTTCCCGGATTCGTGGCGGCGGCCGCACCGCAACTACCGCACCACAGCCGGGCCTAGGCCGAACGCAAACTGGGCGAATTCCTACCGCTCCAGATCCGGTGAAAAGCCCTACCGGCACAAATGCGAGGTCTGCGGCCGGACGGATACGGACTATCCCGATCTCGAGTTCCGCTATTGCTCGAAGTGCAGCGGCTACCACTGCTATTGCATCGACCATATCAACAACCACGTACACATCCAATAATACTGCAAACCAAAGGCCCCCTCTTTGTAGAGGGGGCAGTCTGCGCTCCGCGCAGACTGGGGGAGTTTTTTTGAACCCATTCTTTTCTTTCTCCTTCAGA
>CAJMLC010000108.1 GCA_905214155.1 uncultured bacterium
AGCGCGAAAATTCCTCGCTGCCGGTCACATTGGGAGTTTTCAGATACACCCTAGAAGGGGCCTTTGGGCCGATGAGGGCATCGGCCCCTACAGGGTGCGGTGGAAGATCGATAGAAAAGAGGCGGACAGAAGTGTCCGCCTCCAGATGAGAAACCTATTACAGGAAAAACTTGCGCTGAAGGGATTCGCGCAGGGGTTTGCAGATGGCGATGATGATGAGCATCAGGCCGAGGATCACGCCTGCGGCCAGCGGATAGAACGACCAGAAGAAGGTCTCGTGGAGCTGGAACGTCAGGTTGATCAAAAACTCGACGAGCACGGCGAGACCGCCCGCGAGGATGAACGCGCCGCCATAGATGTAGAGCCAGCCGCTGTGGAGATAGCGCGTGAGAACGACGACTGCCGTGACGAGCAGGCCGATCGCGCCCGTGACCGGGAAGGCAAACGACAAAAACCAGTGCCCGCCGGTGGCGAAATCGATGTAGAGCAGGTAAAGCCCGATGGCCGTAAAGTCGACCGGGACGAAGATGACCGGGTTCGGATGGCGGAACCAGAGCGGCAGAACGATCATGACATAGAGCAGCCCGACCGCGCCCGCCGCATAGCCTGACCAGACGATCGTGCCGTTGATGCGCCAGTCGCAGAGCAAAACGAGGATCGCGGGCAGCAACGCCACGACCGTCAGCACAAACAGGATGCCGGAGCGGTTGACGTCCTCCCGCCGGATACGGCGATCCGCCGGATAGGGCGGCTCGGTCAGATTGCGCGGCAGATCCGGGTGAAACACCGGCGTTCCGCAGAGCGGACAGCGCTTTTCGCTGTCGGCCAGCTCCACGCCGCATTTGATACAATACATAGTCGCAGTCCTTTCTCACCGGCGCTGGTTGCTCTCCGCCTTGACGGGGAGGCCCAGTCGGTGCAATACGCGGTAAAAATGATATTCCAGCTGGGGCTCGCGGGTGTTGCGGATGAGGTTGACATACATCGTGTCCTTCCACGAGACAACGCCGCAGTTATAGTGCGCCCGCGCAGGGACGCCGATGATGAAATCCATCCGCTCGACATACGGGGCCATCGCCTCCGGCAGCTCGACGCGGCCGAGGTTGGAAAGGCAGAGGCAGGATTTTACCTCGCCGACCATGTCGAACACGATCTTCATGGCGAGATTCTTGACGAACAGCGGCATCACACGCAGCACGGGCGACCGCTCGCTGGCGACGTTGGTCGCGATCTTTGCGCCCATCATGCGCGGGTCGTTCTCCAGGCCCATGCGGTAGTGGACGATGCGGCAGATCTCGTCGAACGTGTAATCGCCGAGGCGCGGATCGATCTCCGGCGTGACGTAGGAGGCAAAGTTCCGCAGCGTCCGGCTGGGGAACATCTTGCGCAGATTGACCGGCAGGAGGACCTTGACCGGCCTGCGGTGCCGCCGGCGCGGCGTCTGTTCGGCCTGGATCTCACAGATGGCCTTCATCATCGCCGCGGCGAGCAGCTCCGTCACGGTGACATGGTGCTCCTTTGCGCATTTGCGCACGGCCTCGACCGGGACCATCAGCGTCGTCAGGTGGAGGAAGCCGTCCGGCTCCGGCGTGCCGGAGAGCTGATAGGCGGTGGCCTCCTTGCGGCTGGCGTTGACATTGCCCGCGTAGCGGAGGAAGCTGTCCTCCAGCTCTTCCTCGTTCGGGTCCTCCAGGCGGCCGAGCACGCCGTGCTCCGCCGGGATGGAGATGCCGTATTTCTGGCAGAGGTATTCGGCGACGAGCGTTTTGAGGAAGATCGTGCCGCCGGTGCCGTCGGTGACGGCGTGGAAGAACTCGACGGCGATGCGCTCGTGGTAGACCAGCACGCGGAAGGCGCATTTGCGCACATCGTCAAACGGGACATGGACGAGCGGATAGCTCTTGTCCTCTTCGATGGGCGGGGTCTTCGGGATCTGCTCGAGATAATACCAGAACGCGCCGCGCCGCAGCCGCACCGCGATCGATGGGAACCGCCGCACCGTCACGTCCAGCGCCGCCGAGAGAATTTTGGTGTCGACCGGCTCGGTCAGCGTGGCGGAGAGGCGGAAATAGTTCGTCCAGCCGCGGCGCTTGGCCGCGGGGTAAATTTTCGCCGCGTTGTCGAGGCGCATCCAGCGGAGCTTTTTCGCCGGGGAGAGGACCTTCGTGAGGAAGGTGTTGATCGTGTCGAAATCCGACATGTTTTCGCTGAGGTAATAGAGCACGTAGGCGTGCCAGCGCTCCGGCGCGATGACCATCTGGCTGTCGCAGCCGGCCTTCTGCAGGGCGGCGTGCAGCCTTCGCGTGTCGTCGAGCATGACCTCGTCCCCGCCGACAAAGAGCAGCGACGGCGGGAAGCCGCGCAGATCGCCGAACAGCGGCGAGCAATAGGGGATGGCGGGATCATCGGCGTAGCATTTCGCATAGAAGTCGAGCAGCTCTTTTGTCATGGAGGGATCGACGTCGCGGTTCGTGACGTAGCTCTCGCCGCTCTGCGTCAGGTCGCTCCACGGGGAGATGGCGATCAGGCCGCAGGGGAGCGGCAGCTTGCTGTCGCGCAGCTTCAGGCAGAGGGCGTAGATCAGACCGCCGCCCGCGCTCTCGCCGCAGAGCAGGATCTGCCGGGCGGGATAGCCCTTTTTCAGCAGATATTGATATGCTTCCAGCGCGTCGTCCAGCGCGGCGGGGTAACGATGCTCCGGCGCGAGGCGGTAGGCCGCGCAGAATACGCGCACGCCGCATTCGTCGGCCAGCGTCGCGGCGAAGCCCTTCGCATACTCGAGGCTGCCGCAGGTATAGCCGCCGCCGTGCAGATAGAGGATGACGCCCTGCCGCCGCTCGTCCTTCGGCATGAGCCACGCACCCTGAAATGCGCCAAAATCGTGCTCCCGCTCGAACACGTCGCGCCGGTGGATGGCCTCCATGATCTCGCCGAGCTTGTCCTGGCCCTTGCGCGTGGCCTCGAGGGAGAGATTTGCCGCGATGGGCTTCATGATATGCAGTTGTGCGCGGACCAGCTTCGCCGGAAGACCCATAAACCAAGTTCCTTTCGTGTATCTCTGCGGCAGCGGCGTGAAATTGTGCTGCTGCCCTTATATCCTTGAATTATCTATTATACCCGCTGCGCGCCGGTTTGTAAACTGCCGCGCGCCCTTATATGAAAACTTTGCCCTGTCATTTGGAAAAGAATATTTGCTTTTGGCGGCGGAATGTCGTACAATACCTTCGGACGATCTGCCCGTAAATTATGATACTGTTCTCAGGAGGCGCTTCCCCATGCAAAATATCCTTGAATCCATGATGCTGCTGTGCTTTGGCTTTTCGTGGCCGATCTCTGTCGTCAACAATTACCGTTCGGCCACCACGCGCGGCATGAGCCTCCCGTTCATTCTGCTGATCATCTTCGGCTACATCTGCGGCATCACCGCGAAGCTGATCTCGCACAACATCACCTACGTGCTGGCCGTGTATATCTTCAATCTGCTGGCTGTCAGCGCGAACCTGCTCGTCTATTTCCGCAATAAAAAGCTGGACGATGCGCGCAACGCGACGTCCCATAAATCCGAGGCCGCCAGGCGGGCCTACGAGAAGTAATCATCACAAAACGAACGAGCGCCGGGGCGGAAGCCCCGGCGTTTGTTGTGTTTGGGGTCAAAGGACGACCTGGAAGAGGGCGTCGTTCTGGTCGTCGGCCTCGGGGTGGAACTGGACGCCAAGCATCTGCTCGCCAAATTCCAGCGCCTCGATCGTGCCGTCGTCCGTGCGGCCGGCAACGGTAAGCGCCTCGGCTGGGTGCGTAATGCGGTAGTTGTGCATCGAGGCGCCGAGAATCGTCTCGCGGCCTGTCAGACGTGCGAGGCGGCTGTCCGGCACGACGTGGATCGGGTGCTTGAAGCTGTCTACTGCGTCTCGTGTGATGTGGCCGTTCCAGTGGCCGTCGACCGGCTCGGTGAACATATAGCGCTCCTTCTTCATCTGGTCGAACAGGGCGAGCAGGGGCCCGGCCCAGCCGCGGCGGACGGCTTCCTCCGCGACGAGAAAATACGTGTTCATCATCTGCATACCGAGGCAGATGCCGAGCACGGGCTTTCCAGATCTGGCCGCGTATTCCATGACCTGAAAATGATAGGGATAGAAGCGCGCGCCGCCGCAGAAGACGAACGAATCGCAGAGCGTGAGCGCCTCCGGAATGACAGAGCCGTCGCTGCTGAGGATGCCGATCGGCGTGCCGCCGCAGGCGGCGATGCGCTTCGGATAGCCGTTGACAAATAAATAATGATCCGCGTACAGATCCTCCGAGCCGAAGAGCTTCGCCCCCGGCACTACCCCGACGATGCGCATATCCTGTCCTCCTGTGCGATGTGTTTGAATTGATTATAATGGGTCGAGCACAGAAAGTAAAGTGCTTGACATTTGAGACTACATCGTGTAGTATGATGATATAGACTACAACATGTAGACAAAAGGAGGGACGGCCATGCCGGAGCTGCAATTGGGATTGATCGAGGCGCGGTTCGCCGACCTGATCTGGGCGAACGCACCGGTGACGACGTCGGCGCTCGTGAAGCTGGCGGAGGCGGAGCTGCACTGGAAGCGGACGACGACGCACACGGTCATCCGCCGCCTGTGCGAAAAGGGGTTGTTTGAAAACGACGGCGGAACGGTCTATATGCGGATGAGCCGCGAGGAGTTTTACGCGAAGCAGAGCAAAAAGTTCGTGGAAGACACGTTTTCCGGCTCGCTGCCCGCGTTTCTGGCGGCATTTACGTCGGGGCGCGGATTGACGGCAGAAGAGGCCGGGGAGCTGCGCGCGATGATCGATCAGGCGGAGGAACGGGTATGAGCGCGGTGTTTTTGGAGCTATTTAACCGGGCGGTCAGCGCGGGATGGATGATTTTGGCGCTGCTGATCCTGCGGCCGGTGCTGCAAAAAATTGCGGCATGGGTGCGGTGTTTGCTGTGGGGGCTTGCGGCAGTGCGGCTCGTGCTGCCGATCCGGTTTGAGAGTGCGTGGAGCCTCGTGCCGAGCGCGGAGACGCTCTCGCAAAATACGGTTCGATATGACGCCGTGCCGCGGCTGACGTCCGGCATCGAAGCGCTGAACAGCGCGGTCAACGAGCGGCTGATGGAGCCATATTTCCGCGCCGATGCGGCGGTGAGCATGAATCCGCTCCACTTCTGGACGGAGATCGCAGTCTTCGTCTGGGCTGCGGGCTGCGCGGCGCTGCTCCTCTACGCGCTCGTGCGGCTGGTACAGACAAAGCAGCGGGTGCGTGAGGCCGCGCTGCTGCGGGAGAATATTTGGCTCTGCGACGCGGTCGCCTCGCCGTTTATTCTGGGCGTGCTCCGCCCGCGGGTCTATCTGCCTTCGGGGCTGGACGGCACGGCACAGGACTATGTCCTCGCGCATGAGCGGGCACATCTCGCGCGGCGCGACCACTGGTGGAAGCCGCTGGGCTATCTGCTGCTGGCGGTCTACTGGTTCCAGCCGCTTTGCTGGTTCGCCTACCGGTGCTTCTGCCAGGATCTGGAGCTGGCCTGCGACGAGCGGGCCGTGCGGGAGCTGGGCCTCGCGGAGCGGAAGGCCTATTCGTCCGCGCTGCTCTCGTGCGCGACGGCGGGACGGGCGGTGCTGGCCTGCCCGCTGGCGTTTGGCGAGGTGGGCGTGAAGGAGCGTGTGAAACGGGTGCTGAACTATAAAAAGCCGGCCTTTTGGGTCACCTTGATTGCAATTCTGCTCTGCGCCCTGCTGGCCGTCTGCTTCCTGACGAACCCGAAGACGGCGCAGGAGGCAGCAACGACGGGCGACCTGCCACCGATGCTGACGTTTGGCGACGCGCGCTATGTCGCGCCGAAGAAGCCGGTGACGCATCTGCCCTACGGGTACATCCGCGCGGGCCTCGTGACGAAGGAGCAATCGGGCGACACCAATCTGCAGGGTCACGATTACTTCATCCACGAAGGCGACGACCCGGATATGCCGGAGGATCTCTATGTCTGGCAGGAGTGCGGCACGGCGGTCGCGGTCGATCTGGTGGATTCCACGCAGCGGCAGTGGGCCTACGTCCGCTGGATCCGCACGGGCGAGGACAACGCAGACCACTTTACTGCCAAGCTGCTGACGCTGGACGATGTGGTGTTCCTCGCGGAGAAGGGGGATTCGCTCACCTGGGGCGATTTCGAGAACTACGATTCTCAGGAGGTCGGCTCTGGCCTCTATATCCGGCAGTACCCGATCGATGAGCTGTTTTCCCTCGGCCTCAGCGGCCAATGGGATCCCGCGAGCGATGATGTGCCGGATAGGATCATCCTCTCGGCCAGGGATGGTACGGGCGAGGTCGTCGATCTGCGGGACGGCGCCCGTGCCGTGGAGGCTTATATCGCGGCGCATGAGAAAA
Source organism: uncultured bacterium (assembly GCA_905214155.1). Taxonomy (GTDB): domain Bacteria; phylum Bacillota; class Clostridia; order Oscillospirales; family Oscillospiraceae; genus CAG-170. The sequence goes on from CAJMLC010000108.1 coordinate 6,397, forward strand.
ATCCCGTCGAGCGGCCCTACAGCTATCTCGACCTGACAGTTTCAGATTATAATCTGACGGCCCCGGTCGGCTCCGGCGATCTGGCCCTGACGGCGAGCGTCCTGTCCACGAACACGACGCGCATCCGTGTGGAGGCGACGGAGGATCTGGAACAGGGCGCGGAGATCTATGTCTATCTCTACAACGCGGAGGACATGGAAGACGCCATCCAGTACGGACTTATCACGGAGGAAAACCGCTCCGTGCTGTTTGAGAACCTGACCTCGGCGCGGGTTTACCGCGTGGGGATCGGCGTGAAGGAGTCCAGCGCGCAGGTCAGCGTCGACATCAGCGACGATTCCGGCCCCGACCGGAGTCTGGGACTGAATCAGAAATAAAACCAGCGCGGCCCG
>CAJMLC010000109.1 GCA_905214155.1 uncultured bacterium
CGTCTGAATGACCTGCACGATCTCGTCCTGCCGCCTGGCCGGATCTTCGATATGCTCGACGGCCTCGTGATAGTCGGGGTTGAAGCATTTGCCGAGACTGTCCATCGGCATGACGCCGAGCCCGTCCAGCCGCGCGAGCAGCTTCTGCATCAGAAGCTCAACGCCGTGATAGTATGCCTCATCCGTACACGGCGCATCCAGCGCGCGGGCCAGATCGTCGTAGACCGGGAGCAGCGCGAGCACCGCCTTTTTCATACCGTCGGCCTCCGCGCGCTCCAGCTGCGCGGCCGTGCGGCGGCGGTAATTCTGATATTCGCCGCGCAGCGCCTCGAGGGCCTCGTCCGGCGCGGCGGCCTTTTTCGAAAACAGACGCACGGCTCAGCCCTCCTGTGTGTTCGTGCTCTTCTGGCTGCCGAAGCCGTAGCCATAGTAGGGGTCAGTCTGCTGGCTGCCGCTCTGATAGGTGTCGGAGTAGCTGCTGCTGTTGTCGTAGGTGGCATAGCCGGACGGATTGAGATACAGATAACTGCATCCGCCGAACAGGCCGTAAAACAGCTGGAACAGCAGATAGATCAGGAAGATCTTGCCGAGGATGCTGCCGCGCCGCCGCGTGTGGCGGTATGTCCACTGATACTGGTTCTGGTTCTGCGCGTCGTCGCCGTCCTGCTGCGGGCGGTAGTTCGTATAATACGTGTAGGTATAGCGCGGCTGATCCTGATCCTGGCTCTGCTCGCCCCAGAAAGCGGAGAACGGGTCATAATACTGCTGGTTCTGATACTGCTGGCGTGCCTGCTGCTGATAGCGCTGCTGCGCCTGCTGCTGGCGGTACGCCTGCGGATTTTTCAGCAGGTCATAGGCCTCGTTGACCTCGTTCATCTTCTGCGCGGCGGTGGGGTCGTTCGGGTTCAGGTCGGGATGGTATTTCTTTGCGAGGGTGCGGTATGCCTGCCGGATCTCGTCCTCCGTCGCATTTTCGGACACGCCGAGCACCTGGTACGGATTTTTATCCATTCCGCTCCCTCCTTCAGCTCTGAAATCATAATCAATTATACATAGCTTTCCCCGCGTATGTGTGAATCATTTTTTAACGTTCCAGGGCAAAATGATGAAAAAACAGGGAGCCGCCCCGATTTTCGGGCGGCTCCGCATGATTTTTTGCAGTGAAATGCAGAAAAAGCTGAAAAATGTGTGAAACTCAGGCAAGCGCCTCCAGCACACCGCGCAGCAGCTTCCACGTGCGCTGCACCGAGGGGATGGACATTTTCTCGCGCGGCGTGTGGATCTCGAGCAGGTCCGGGCCGAAGGACACGCAGTCCAGCCCCGGCAGCTTGCCGGAAAACAGGCCGCACTCGAGTCCTGCATGGATGGCCTCGATCTTCGGCGCGTGGCCGTACTGTTCCGTGAACACGCGCACCATCGTGTCGCGCAGCGCAGAGTCGCGCTTATACTCCCACGCGGGATAGTCGCCGGTGATTTCCATCGACGCGCCGAGCAGCGCGCAGAGCGCCGCGAAGCGGTCGAGCAGCATCTCCTTCTCCGAGGCCACGGAGCTGCGCACCGAGGCGCTCGCGGCCAGCCGCCCGTCCGCGACATGGAAGATGCCGAGGTTGCTCGACGTCTGGACGAGGCCGGGAATGTCCATGCTCATGGATACGATCCCGTTCGGCACGAGCTGCAAAAACTGCACGACCGTTTTGCTGGCCGCTTCCGTCAGCGCGGACGGCGCGGGATTTCCGCTGCGGACGGTCAGCGTGAGGCCGGGATCGGAGACGGCGTGCTCCGCGCGGAACGCCGCTTCCAGCTCAGAGACGAGCGTCTGCACCGCCGGGAGCTGCGCCGGCTCCACCGCGAGGACGGCGCGGGCCGAGGCCGGGATGGCGTTGTCCTTCAAGCCGCTCTCCGCCGAGACGATGCGCAGCGGAACGATCTTGCCGATGGCGGCCAGCGCGCGGCCCAGCAGGATGGCGGCATTTGCGCGGCTCTTGTCAATTTCAGTACCGGAATGGCCGCCGGTCAGGCCGGTCAGCTCGAGCACCACGGTCGGCAGCGAGCAGACTTCCGACGCCAGAGGCAGCCGGACATTGGCCCGCGCACCGCCCGCGCAGCTCACGGTGAAGATGCCCTCGTCCTCAGAGTCGATGTTCAGAAGCCGCCGCGCCGTGAGCGGCGAGACGTCGAGACCCGCCGCGCCCTCCATGCCGACCTCCTCGTCGACCGTAAAAACGGCCTCGATGCGCGGATGGCGGAGCGTTTTGTCATCCATCGCAGCGAGCGCCATCGCGATGGCAATGCCGTCGTCGCCGCCGAGCGTCGTGCCGCGGGCGTAGAGATAATCGCCGTCCAGCGCGAGGTCGAGTCCGTCGCGCGTCATATCCAGCGGGCAGTCCGCCGTTTTTTCGGTGACCATGTCGAGGTGGCCCTGCACGATGACCGGCTCGGCGCTTTCGCAGCCGGGCGTGGCCGGGCAGATGATGATGACGTTGTTCAGCGCGTCCTGATGGACCTCAAAGCCATGGGCTTCTGCAAAGCGGACGCAATAGTCGGAGATGGCTTTCGTGTTGCCGGAGCCGTGCGGAATGGCGCAGAGATCGGCAAAATAGGAAAATACGGATTTCGGTTCCAGCGTGTCGGTGATTCGCATGGGATGACCTCCTTATACTATCGTAATTTGAATATTTTTTCGTTGTAGGGGCCGATGCCCTCATCGGCCCTAACCCCGCCGCAGCGGAAAGCCTCCCTTGTGTAAAGGGAGCCTTTAGGTTCGGCAAAATTACGGAGCAAACTGGCTATTATAAAGCTTCGCATAGAAGCCGTTCTGCCGGAGCAGCTCGTCGTGCCTGCCCTGCTCGATGATATGGCCGTTCTGCATGACCAAAATCACATCCGCCTCGCGGATGGTCGACAGGCGGTGAGCAACGATAAAGCTCGTGCGGCCCTGCATCATGGCGGCAAACGCCTGCTGGATCTTCAGCTCGGTGCGCGTGTCGATGGAGCTGGTCGCCTCGTCCAAAATCAGCATCGGCGGCAGCGCCAGCATGAGCCGCGCGATGCAGAGCAGCTGCCGCTGCCCGGCGGAGAGGCCCGCACTGGTGTCGGTCAAGGGTGTGCCATAACCCTGCGGCAGGCGCGTGATGAAGCCGTTGGCATGCGCGGCCTTCGCCGCGGCCTCGATCTCGTCCTCCGTGGCATCCGGCCGGGCCAGCGTGATGTTCTCGCGCACCGTGCCGGTCTTTAGCCATGTATCCTGCAAGACCATGCCGAAGTTTTGCCGGAGACTGTCGCGCGTGACGCTGCGCACATCGTGCCCGTCGACGGTGATCGCGCCGCCGTTCACGTCGTAAAAGCGCATAAGCAGATTGATGAGCGTCGTCTTGCCGCAGCCCGTCGGGCCGACGATGGCGACGCGCTCGCCCGGGCGGACGTCGAGGTTCACATCCTCGAGCAGCGGTGTCTGCGGCACGTAGCGGAACGCCACATGCTCCAGCGCGACGCGGCCCGTCACGTCCGTGAGCGTTTCCGCATCCGGCGCGTCGGGGATCTGCTCCGGCTCGTCCATCAGCGCGAAGACACGTCCAGCGCAGGCGACAGCGTTTTGCAGCTCAGTGACAACGCCGGAAATTTCATTAAACGGCTTGGCGTACTGGTTGGCATAGCTGAGGAAAACCGTCAGGCCGCCGACCGTAATGGCACCTGCCACGGCAGACATGGCACCCGCAAGGCAAACACTGGCATAGACCACGCTGGTGACAAAGCGCGTGACCGGGTTCGTCAGCGAGGAGAAGAACGTCGCACGGAGCGATGCCTTACGCAGCGCCTCGTTCAGCGCACCGAAGCGCGCCTCGGCGCGCGGCTCATAGCCGAACGCCTGCACGACCTTCTGCCCGTCGACCATCTCGTTGAGGAAGGCCGTCTGCTCGCCGCGCGACTGCGACTGCTCGCGGAACATATTATAGGTGCGCGAGGCGATGAATTTTGCCGCAAAGAGGGACAGCGGCGTCAGCACGACGACGACGAGCGTGATCTTCCAGTTCAGATAGAACATGATGCCGAGTGTGCCGAGGATCGTGAGTACACCCGTAAACAACTGTGTGAAGCCCATGAGCAGGCCGTCGGCAAACTGGTCGACATCGGCGATCATGCGGCTGATGACGTCGCCGGAGGGATGGCTGTCGAGGTAGGAAAGCGGCAACTTCTGCAGGTGGGCGAACGCCTCGGCGCGGGTATCGCGCGTGACGCAGAAGACGATGCGGTTATTGACCACATTCATCACCCACTGCGCCGCGGCGCCCAGCAGCGCGAGCACCGCGATCTCCAGCCCGATGGACGCGACCGCCGTGAAGACGACCTGTCCGGGCCCGACGATGGCGTCGACCGCCTTGCCGACGAGGATCGGGATATAGAGCGCGGCGGCGACGTTCCCCGCCGCGCAGAGCAGCGCGAGGACGATCCAGACGGTATAGGGCTTCAGATGCCGCAGCACGCGGCGGAGCGATTCGGAGGAAGAAAGTTTCATCGTGCATCCTCCTTTTTGAACTGAGAATCGTAGATCTCGCGGTAGACCGGGCAGGTTTCCAGCAGCTCGCCATGCGTCCCGCGGCCGACGAGGCGGCCCTCGTCGAGGACGAGGATCTGGTCGGCAAAGCGGATGGACGCTGTGCGCTGCGAGATCAAAAACGTGGTGGGATGCCACGGCAGCTCACGCAGCGCGTGGCGCAGCGCGGCATCGGTGGCAAAGTCGAGCGCGGAGGCGCTGTCATCCAAAATCAGAATTTCCGGTTTCCGGGTCAGGGCGCGGGCGATGGTGAGCCGCTGGCGCTGGCCGCCGGAGAGATTGCGTCCGCCGGCCTCGATCAGATAGTCCAGGCCGCCTTCCTTGCCCGCGACGATCTCGGCGGCCTGCGCCGTCTCGAGCGCCATGGCGAGCGTCTCGTTGGAGGCGCGTTCGTCGCCCCAGAGCAGATTTTCGCGGATGGTGCCCCGGAAGAGCAGCGCCTTCTGCGGCACAAGGCCGAGCTTGGCGCGCAGCGCAGCAAGCGGATAGTCCCGCACGTCGACGCCATTCACTGTGACGGAGCCTTCGTCCACGTCGTAGAAGCGGCCGATGAGGTTGGCGAGCATCGTCTTGCCGGAGCCGGTGCCGCCGATAATGCCGATGGTCTGGCCGCGCTTTGCGGTAAAATCGATGTCCGAGAGCGTCGGCACCTCGGCGCCGGGGCAGCGGAACGTGACATGGTGGAACGAGACGGCCTCGTCGGTGTCGACCGGCTGCGGCATGGCATCCGGCGCAGAGAGGGACGGCTCCTGCTCCAGCAGCTGGCCGATGCGGCTGCCGCTGGCGATCGAGCGCGTGATGTTCAGGATCAGGTTGGCAAACTTGATGAGTTCCACCAAAATCTGCGACATGTAGTTATAGAGCGCGATGACCTGCCCCTGCGTGAGCGCGCCAGAGTCGACGCGCACCGCACCGGTGCGCAGGATGGCGACGATGGCGAGGTTGACGATCACGTAGGTCAGCGGGTTCAGCAGCGCGGAGATGCGGCCGACGAAGCGCTGCGTCTGCGTGAGATCGGCATTTTTCTCCGAAAATGCATCCGTCTCCCGGTTTTGCAGGCGGAAGGCGCGGATGACGCGGACGCCGTCGAGATTTTCGCGCGTCGCGCCGAGGACGCGATCGAGCTTTTCCTGCACCTTGCGATAGAGCGGGATGCAGGCGAGCATGATCGCAAAGACGACGGCGAACAGCGCCGGGATCGTCACGACGAAGACGAGCGCGGCCTTCGCATCGACGGTGAAGGCCATGACCATCGCGCCGAACACGACGAACGGCGACCGCAGCAGCAGCCGCAGCGTGAGATTCAGGCCATTCTGCACCTGATTCATGTCGCTGGTGAGGCGCGTGAGCAGCGTCGGCGTGCCGACCTGATCGAGGTCGGCATAGCTGAGCGTCTGGATGTGCGCGAAGAGCGCCTCGCGCAGGCTGGCGGTGAAGCCGGTGGCTGCGCGGGCCGCGAAATACTGCGCCGTGACCGCGCACAGAAGGCCGAGCAGGCCGAGGCCGATCATCCAGCCGCAGCGGGAGAGGATATAGCCCTTATTGCCGTTTGCGACGCCGATGTCGATGATGCTCGCGACGATGAGCGGGATCAGCAGCTCGAGCAGGGCCTCCGTGAGCTTGAACAGCGGCGCGAGGATGCTGTCGCGGGTATGGGGTTTGAGATAGGCGAGAATACGCTTCATGGCATTACTTCCTGTTTTGATTTCATCAACGGTGTATTATACCATATCATTCCCGCTTTTTCCACCCGGCGGCGGATAAAAATCACATCCCGCCCCCGCCCGCATCCCCGCCGCAGCAGCAAAGCCCCCCTCTTCATAGAGGGGGGAGGATTGCCGCAGGCAATCAGGGGGGAGAAGAATTATAAGCTCCCCCAGTCGCCTGCGGCGACAGCCCCCTCTTTGTAGAGGGGGCCTTCGGGCGGGCAATGCCCGCCCCTACGGATTCTATCGCACTCTAAACATTGGTCGCCCGCATCCCCGCCGCAGCGGTTTGCCTCCCCTTGTCAGGGGAGGTGGCATTTGCGAAGCAAATGACGGAGAGGTTGCCAAAACCATTACTTTCAAACCTCTCAGTCACGGCT
>CAJMLC010000110.1 GCA_905214155.1 uncultured bacterium
TCATTTTGTTGTTTACCTCCTTAATTATCCACGGCGGCGTCGATGCGCCCGCCGTGATACCTATCGTAGCTGCGCTGGAAAAAAGACGCAGATCCAGGTCGTCCGCATGATCGACCAGTGATACCGTTTGGCAGTACTGTTTGCAGATCATGGCAAGCCTGCCCGTGTTGGCGCTGCTTGCATCCCCGACGACGACCATTGCATCACATTTTTTGGAAAGGCTGATCGCTTCTTCCTGTCGCATTTCCGTAGCTCTGCATATTGTATCAAAGATTTCGCAATTTGTACAGATTTTTTTTGCGATTTCGCGGCAGGAATCCCAATTTTTTTGCGTCCCGGTCGTCTGACAGACCATGGCCAGCGGCAGATCGCGCCGATCATCGTCAAATTCGAGCCATTGGCGCAATTCATCGGCAGTCTGCAGGATGACGGGATCGGTACAGAAGCTCGCGATGGCGCGCACCTCCGGGTGCTCCGGCGTGCCGATGATGAGGCAGCGGCGGCCTTCGCGCTCCGCCCGCTGGACGATCTTGTGGATCTTTTCCACAAAGGGGCACGTCGCGTCTACGACCTCGAGGCCGCGCGCGGCGAGCGCTTCCTGCATGGCCTTCTCCACGCCGTGCGCCCGCAGGATCACGGTCTCGCTGGGCTGCGCCTCGTCCGGCGAGGCGATCTCGCGCACGCCGAGCTTCGCGAAGCGCTCGACCACGTGGCGGTTGTGGATGATGGGGCCGAGCGTGACGGCGTGCTTTCCGTCGCGGATGGCCTGCTCCACGAGGGAGACCGCCCGGTCAACCCCGAAGCAGAAGCCCGCTGTCTTCGCCAGATAGATCTGCATGTCCGTCACCGCCTAACTTGTATATCGTCTCCAGCATCGCGTCCGCCGCCGCGTGGCAGGCTGCGTGGTCGCTCTGCGAAATGTTATCGATCGTATAGGGTGCGCCGAAATAGACGTCCACCGGACAGAACGGCGTCCGGTTGCGCGTGACGTAGACCGGCACGACCGGCGCGCCGCTCTCCACGGCCATGTGGACGGCGCCGGTCTTGGCGCGGACGTGTTTATCGCCGTTGCATCGCGTCCCTTCTACGAATACAAGCAGCTTGTCTCCCGCGCGGAGCGCCTCTATGCTCTTTTCATAGACCTCCGGCTGATGTGCGCCGCGCCGGACGAAAATGATGTCGAATTTCTCCATCACCCAGCCGAGGAACGGTACGCGCCGCAGTTCTTCTTTTGCCAGAATGCGGATCATTTTCGGGCTGTTCAGCGCGAGCATGATCCAGATCGGGTCCGCCATGCCGGAATGGTTCGCGCACAGCAGCGCACACCCCACGGGCACCAGCTCCTGGCCGTGGATGCGGAGAATGGGGTGCCAGAAGAACAGCCCGATCCGGCAGATCCACCAGCAAAGCCGATACCAGAATTTCATCCGAGCTTCCTCCGCACGATCTCCAGAATCTCCTGCACCGACTGCTCAATCGTGTTGCCCGACGTATCGAGCTTCACAGCGTCACGGGCGGGGCGGAGCGGCGCGATGTCGCGCTCGGAGTCCTGCTTGTCCCGCTTTTTCATCTCGTCCAGGACCTGCGCGTAGCTGCTCTTGTCGCCCTTTGCCTGCAATTCCTCAAAGCGGCGGCGGGCGCGCTCCTCCGGCGAGGCCGTGAGGAAGATCTTCACGTCTGCGCGCGGCAGGACGACCGTCCCGATGTCGCGCCCATCCATGACGACGTCATGCTCCCGCGCGAACTGCCTCTGCATGTCAAGCAAATATTCCCGTACACATGGCTGCGCCGAGACGCCCGAGGCGTAGCGGCTCATCTCCGGCGTCCGCAGCTCAGCGGTCACATCCATGCCGTTTAAGATCATGTGCTGTACGCCGTCGGATTTGTGGTCGATGACGATGTTCACGTCGTCGATGAGCCGCCGGATGCCGTCTGCATCCTTCGGGCCGATGCCCATCAGCCACATGTGATAGCCGACGGTGCGGTAGATCGCGCCTGTGTCTACATATAAGTAACCCAATTCCTTTGCTGCAGCCTTAGCCATGGTGCTCTTTCCCGCGCCGCTCGGGCCGTCGATGGCGATGGCGTGATGCTTCATTCCGATTCCTCCTGTGTCTGCGCAGCGGCAAGCCCGGCCGCGCGGCCGGTTGCCCATGCGATCTGTAAGTTAAATCCGCCCGTGTAGGCGTCCACGTCGAGCACCTCTCCCGCAAAGAAGAGGCCGCGCACGAGCTTCGAACCCATCGTCGCCGGGTCGACCTCGCGAACCTTCACGCCGCCGGACGTGACGATCGCATCCTCGACCGGGGCCTTGCAGGCGATGTCGATCGTAAAATGCTTCAGAATGTCCAGCAGCGCGTGCCGCTGCTGCTTTGTGACGGAATGGACCTTTTCGTCCGGGGCGATGCCGCTCCGTTTGACGACTACCGGGATCATCGAGCGCGGCAGAAGATCGTCCAGCGCGTGGGAAAAGTCGCGGTTGGCGTATTTTTCAAAGTCGCGCAGGAGGCGTTCGTCGAGTGTCTTCTCATCCAGCGCGGGCTTCAGGTCGAGGTCGACTGTAAACGCATCATCCTTGCGGCCGATATGTGCGCTGGCGGATAATACAATCGGCCCGGAGAGGCCGAAATGTGTGAACAGAAGTTCGCCGAATTCTTCAAAAACGACCTTGCCTTTGGCGTTTTTCAGGCGCAGCGTCACGTTTTTCAGAGCGAGGCCCTGCATGGCCGCGCAGTCGTGCCCGCGCTCGACGAGCGGCACGAGCGAACCGACCGGCTCCACGATCGTGTGGCCCAGCGCTGCCGCCATCCGGTATCCGTCGCCGGTCGAGCCGGTCAGCGGGTAGGAGCAGCCGCCGGTTGCCAGAATGACTGCGTCCGCGGGGATCGGGCCGTTCGCCGTTTTCACGCCGCACACCGCGCCGTCCTGCACGGCAATTTCCGCTGCCCGCGCGTGCCGCACCTGTACGCCGGTCTCGCGCAGATAGCGCTCCAGCGCGGCGAGGACATCGGCAGAGCGGTCGGAGACCGGGAAAACGCGATTGCCGCGTTCGGTCTTCAGCGGACAGCCGTGAGCCTCAAAGAACGCCCTGGCGTCGGCAGGGGAGAAGCGCGAGAGCGCGCTGTAGAGGAAGCGCGGGTTCGTCGGCGTGTTTTTCAACACGTCCTCCCACGGGCAGTCGTTCGTCACGTTGCAGCGTCCCTTGCCCGTGATGAGCAGCTTTTTGCCGAGGCGGTCGTTCGGCTCGAGCAGTGTGACTGCCGCGCCGTGCTCTGCCGCGCAGCCCGCGGCCATCATGCCCGCGGCGCCGCCGCCGATGACGACGACGCGCTTACTGGACGCGCTCATAGACATCGTATTCATCCCAGATATGCTCCAGATTTTCGAAGGTCTGGGTCAGGAGTCGCTCCTGACTGCGGCCGATCGAGACGACGAGCGCGTTGATGACGCTCATGGCCGCGACGAGCGAATCGACCACCGAGACCATGCCGCTCTTCGCGACGAGCACGTGGTCGGCAAATTTGCCGGCAGGGGCATCCGGCTTGTCGGTGATGGCAAGTACGGTGGCCTGCCGGTCGTGCGCGTACTGCATGACCTTGACCGTCCGGCCGGAATAGCGCGGCAGGCTGATGCCGAGGACGACGTCGCCCGCGCCCACGCGCAGCATCTGCTCGAACATCTCGCTCGTCGCCGTCGAGCTGACGAGGCGGACGTTGTCAAAAAGATTGCGGAAGTAGAAGTTGAGGTAGGCGGCCAGCGCAGCGGACGAGCGCACGCCGACGATATAGATGTGCTTGGCCTGCAGGATGGCCTCTACACAGGCGGCCATCTCCCGCCGGTCGAGCGATTCGGCGGTGAGGCGGATGGAGTCGACATCGCTCTGCAGCACGCTGGACACGATGTCCTGATCGCCGAAGCGGTCGTTCGCGGCCTCGATGCGCTGCACCGAGGTGAGGCGCGTGCGGACAATCTCCTGCAAAGAGCGCTGCATACTCGGATAGCCGTCGAAGCCAAGCTCGACGGCGAAGCGGACGACCGTGGACTCGGAGACCGAGACGGTCTTGCCGAGCTTGCTGGCCGTCATGAAAGCGGCCTTGTCGTAGGATTCCAGAATGTAGTTGGCGATGCGCTTTTGTCCTTTGGAAAAGGTATGTAGCTGGGCCTGGATACGGGCCAGAATATCGGTTGACATAGCAAGTCCCTCAATCTATCAAAAATCGAATCTATTTTACAGGAAAGCCCTGAAAATTGCAAGCTGATTTGGAAAGATCATGCATGATTTTGAAGCATTTCCAGCTCCTCGTCCGTCAGCGGACGATACTGGCCGGGGGCGAGATCGCCGAGCAGGAGCGGGCCCTCTGCGATGCGCTTGAGGCGCGTGACGGTCAGCCCCGCGCGCTCGGCCAGGCGGCGGATCTGCCGGTTGCGGCCCTCGTGGATCGTCACGCGAAGCAGCGCCGTCGCGCCCTCCTGCCGCAGCAGCTCGATCTGGGCGGGGCGGGTCTTCCGGCCATCGATCTCCAGCGGCTCGGCGAGCGACCGCTCCGCGCCGGGTATATAATGGCTGACCCAGAGCAGATAGACCTTCCGGATCTCCTGCTTCGGGTGCATCAGGCGGTTGGCCAGCTCGCCGTCGTTCGTCAGGAGGAGCAGACCCTCAGAGTTGAGGTCGAGCCGCCCGACGGGGTAGACGCGCTCCGGCAGGTCCGCGACGAGATCGGCAACGGTTCTGCGCCCCTTCTCGTCCGACAGCGTGGTCACATAGCCGCGCGGTTTATTTAACATCATATATAGATGCTCCGGCGCGGCGCGCTTCAGGCGGACGCCGTCGACCTCGATGACGTCGGTCTGCTCGTCGGCGGTGTCGCCGAGCTGGGCGGTGTTGCCGTTGACGCGGACGCGCCGCGCCGCGATCAGCTCCTCGGCCTTTCGCCGGGAGGCAATGCCGTGCCGGGATAAAATTTTTTGCAGTCGTTCTTCCATGTTATCTCCTGGGGAACCTCTGATTGAACTGTCTGCGGCCTTCGCCGGAGCTTTTGCTCCAATGCGGCGGTTTGAAGGACTTGAAATCCACAAAGGATGTCTGCGCCCTTCAAATCTTGCCTTGGAACAAAATCTCTCGCCGAATGCTCACAGCCATTTCATCAGAGCTTCCCTTAAAAAGTTCTTTTTGACACTGATTTCTTTGACTGGCGCGGCGAGGCGGAGCGGGAGCGCGCCGATGCGCGTGCCGTCCAGCCAGACCTCAAGCGTGGCGGAGACAGTATCGCAGGGCGCGAACACGAAGTGCGGCGCGAGGAGCCGAAGCTCCGGCTGTTCGCCGTCCGCCAGCGGATAGGAAAAGGAAAAATGCGAGATCAAGTTGACATAATCCTCCGCTCCGCTGATAACCGGAATTTGCCCGACGACAGAATCCGCGGTCACGAGCTGCCGCTCGGAAAACTGCGAGAAGCCATAATCGAAGAGGGCGGCGTGGTCGGCCCAGTCGTTGGGATCAGCGATCGTGACGGCGATGAGCCGCCGTCCGTCGCGCTCCGCCGCGCCGACCAGAATCCGGCCCGCAGTCCGGGTATAGCCGGTCTTTACGCCGATCGCGCCGGAATATTGCCATAGAAGTTTGTTGTGGTTGGTCAGGACGCGGTCGCCGATGGTGACGGATTTCGTCGAGACGAGCTGCGCAAAATCGGGATTTTGCAGCGCGAAGCGCGTCAGGCGGGCCAGATCGAGCGCAGTGGAGTAATTTTCCTCGCTGTCGAGACCGTGCGGATTCGCGTAATGCGTATTTTTCAGACCCAGAACCGCCGCTTTTTCATTCATCCGCGCGGCAAACGCGGAGATGCTGCCGGAATCGGCCAGCGCGAGCGCAACGGCGGCGTCGTTCCCGGAGCGGAGCATCAGGCCATAGAGCAGCTCGTGCACGGAGAGGACTTCTCCGGCCTTGAGGTACATCGAAGAACCCTCGATGCCGACGGCCTCCGGCGGAATGACGACGGTTCGGTCGAGATCACCCGCCTCGCAGATCACCAGCGCCGTCATGATCTTGGTCGTGCTGGCGATGAGAGACTTGTCCTCCGCATGGGACGCATAGAGGACGCGCCCTGTGGATGCGTCCAATAAAACGGCGCTTTTGGCGGAGAGGACCGGCACTTTTTCCGGCACCTGCGCGGCAGCCGTTCCGGCGAGGAGCGGGAACAGGAGAATCAGGACAGCGGCGAATGCTGCTGCCCTGACAAAAATTTGCTTTTTCATTTGCATCACCCACGGACAGTATGCCGCGCGGGGCGATGCGGGATGCGTGCCAATTTTTGAGCTGCATCAAAATGTTTGAGGTGGCGCGGCTTGTTTTCCCGAATCAGGGCTGCGGCGTTTTCTTTTCGGCGCGCCAGGCGTCGATGCGGTCGAGCAGGTCGGGCACCTGTTCGATCAGGCGATCCATCGAAGTGGAGGCCGGCTCGGCCACGGGGAGCATACGGACGTTGCCGTCGCGGATGATCAGAAATGCGATGGGCGTGATCTTGACGGAGCCGCCCGCGCCGCCGCCGAAGCAGTATACTCCTGATAGCGGAG
>CAJMLC010000111.1 GCA_905214155.1 uncultured bacterium
CTATCAACCCACTTGTTTCTTTATACCGCTTGTAGCCCCTTGTAAACCGTTGCTTGCGCTCTTTGATCAAATGTGGTATGATTTTCCACAAGAGGGATGGACATGAAGCATTTTCGTTCATTGCTGCTGATGCTTTTGCTGTTGCTGGCGCTCTGCGTGGGGGTTTCCGCAAAAAACGAGTGCCGGCTATACGACATGACCTTGAAAACAGAAAGCGGCGAAGCGCTGGACCATATCTCAAAGGGGTATTTCTGGGCCTCCGTCTCTGCGAAGAAGACCGGCGATCTGAACGCAACGATCTTGCTGGCCACGTATGACAGCGCCGGGCGCTACCTGGGTCTTTACACGATGCGTGCCAACGTCCCGACCGGGACGGTCTACGAGCTTGGCGCATTGGTCGACAACACCGCCGGAAAGATCGCAGCGTTGAAAGCATTTGCGGTCGATTCTTTGTCTGGGGGCCGTCCGCTGGGCGCTTCCATCGAATATGGGAAGCGTTCCTATACGGTCGAGACCGGAGAAATGGGCCGCCCGGTGCTCAGCTGGAGCGACGGGACGACGGAACCGGCCACGCCGATCCAGAGCTATCATGAATCAGTCTCTGGATCGGATCTTCAGTCGGAATGCGGCATGAGCGCCGACCAGTCATTGGATCTCTATGTCAACGGCCAATATGAAGGCGTAGTCCGATTAGGAAACATCATTGCGTTCGGTTTGCTAGGACGACTGACGGAGGTCTATTCAGACCGGATCGTGATGATCGATACGTTCCTTGCGCGTGTAGCCGATATTCGGAAAGCAGAATATGCGGAAAACGGACAACTGCGGTATGAAGCGGAGATCTCGCTGAACGTCTGGGATGACGCGGTAACGCATGATGCCAATGATAGCAGCGCAGTACGTGTCTGTTCCCTGCGCAATGGCAGCGAAGACTATCCGTATGAAGTTGGAGATTATGTGCTGGTTTGGGGACATACAGCAGAAAATAATAGCGTTGAAAGCTCCGGAAAACTGACAGCGGTCACACAAATCTTAGGTTGCCCCGAGGAATTTACTGGTTTACAGACGGCCGCTTGGAGCTACGGACGGCACACAATCGACGGCAATACTATTGCCGATTCACACAAGTACCGGTTGGACGAGGCAGGTACTGACACAGGCAAATACACATGGTTCCTCGACCCGTATGGGTATTTGATCGGCAGCATTGGTAAGAGCGCTGACAGTGAAAATGAGGGCTTTATTCTCGTCAAGGGCACTGCTTGGAGCTCCACGCTGAAGACCGACGGCAGCGTTAAGTACAACGAAGTCGACATCCAGGTTCCCACGGAAGACGGCGCTCCGGTGACTGTGAAAATTCTCAAGGATCAGAAGAATACTGTTGATAATACGGATCTCCTGCCAAAAATCATTACTGACAGCACTGGCAAGCTGTTCTACATAGCCTATTCCAATGGTTTTGCCGTTTCTGCAAGGGAAATTGATGAGCTGTACTGGTATGAGACTGGTGATGTAACTGGTAAGGGCGTTCTGAAGCTCACCAATGCGAAGATGCCTTCCGGCGTTGACGGCAAGATCCTGACTGGTAGCTTCACGGCTGCCGGCGCGACTACCTCCAACTACTTCAATGTCACTGAGGCAACTCAAGTTATCGGTAATCTGGCAGCTGACATGACCGACAAGAACCTGTACCTGATCTTCGACGGCAAGAACAACTCCATTGATAAGATTTATATTTTCTAGCACCAACATTCAAAACGCGCAGCCGGTCAAATGACCAGCTGCGCGTGTTTTAAGTACATTTTTCCATTCCACATCACAGGGACAAGGTCGGTGAAGCGTTCGATCATAGGGAGCGGCTGGGCTGGATCGTATGGGACGAGATCGGGCGGCGAGAGCGTGAAGACGCTCTGCGGCGTGATGGGCAGGGCCCGGTTCGAAACGCGCGTCTGCAGGCGCCATTTGCCGTTCTCCGGGCAGAACGGCCCGAGGCTCCGCCCATCGCAATAGAGCCGCGGCGCGTCCGGCCCGGATCGCGCGCAGACGGCGTCGATCACCCAATAGAGTCCGTCCGCCCCGACGCGGCACTCCCCTGTTCCCTGTTCCAGCTCAAAGCGCATAAAAACCGCCTCCGCAAAAGATTATGCGGAGGCGGCCTTTTATATGCCCGTGAGGCCGAAGCTGACGGCGATGGCCGAGTCGACCTGATTCATGACGCTCTCGTCCGCGTGGCCCATGTGCTCGCGCAGGCGGCGTTTGTCGATGGTGCGGATCTGCTCGAGCAGGACGACGGAGTCCTTATACAGCCCCACGTCGTGCCCGGCGAGCGAAATGTGCGTCGGGAGCCGCGCCTTGCCGGTCTGGCTGGTGATGGCGGCGGCGATGACGGTTGGCGAGTGTTTGTTGCCGGTGTCGTTCTGAACGATGAGCACGGGGCGTGTTCCGCCCTGCTCGCTGCCGACGACCGGGCTGAGATCGGCATAGAAAATATCGCCGCGTTTCACGTTGGTATCCATTCGCTTCACACTCCGTGGAAAGTAGTAGGCGCGGGCCGCGCCCGCGTTCTACCGGTAGTTTCCCACGCGGCGGACGGATTTATACCGCCCGGCAATGCTCTCATTCCATTCTATGCCGTCCGTCAGACGATGTACTGCAAAATCTGCGAAGGACGGCCATTTTCCGTGTAAAAGCGCGGGATGCGCTTGTTCACGAAGCAGAGGACTTCGTAGGGGATCGTGCCGAGCGCATCGGACACGCGCTCGCACGGGATGAGCGCGCCGGTCTCGTCGTAGCCGAAGAGCGTCGCCGTGTCGCCGACGGAGACGCCGTCGATACCCGAAACGTCGACCATGCACATGTCCATGCATATCCGGCCGATGACGGGTGCGTCCTTGCCGTGAATGCGGAAAGCGGCCTTTCCGGAAAGGGCCCGTGAGAGCCCGTCAGCATAGCCGATCGGCAGGACGGCCATGCGCGTAGGCTTTTCGGTGGTGTAGGTCCGGCCATAGCTGACGTCCGTCCCTGCGGGGACGTCGCGGATCTGCGCGACAGAGGTATGCAGGGACATGATGGGCCGCAGATCGAGTACGCCCGCCGCGTCCCCTGAGGGCGCGAGGCCGTAGGTCGCGATGCCGGGGCGCACCATGTCGAGCGCGAACTCGGGATAGAGGATCGTCGCGCCGGAGGAGCAGCAGTGCCGCAGCTCGATCTGCACGCCGGAAGCGGACAGCTCCGCCAGCATGGCGGTAAAACGTGCGAACTGCGCCTTCGTATAGGCGACGTCGTCCGGGGCCTTGGAGTCCGCCACGCTGAAGTGTGTGAACGCACCTTCCACGCGCAGATGACGCATACGGCACACAGCGAGCAGCTGCTCCGCCGTCTGCGGCGCGCCGTAGGCGAAGAAGCCGATGCGGGTCATGCCGGTATCGAGCTTGAGATGGACATTCAGGATGTAATTCGTGCCGGAGAGGGCCGTTTCCAGCGCCTCGGCATATTCGAGCGAGTGTACCTCCTGCGTGATGTCCATAAAGACCATGCTGTCGGCATATTCGGGCGGCGTATAGCCGAGGATCAGGATCGGCGTGCGGATGCCCGCGCGGCGGATCTGAATGGCTTCCTCCAGATTGGAGACCGCGAGATAGGCCGCGCCGAGATCAGTCAGCGCCTGGCTGACCGGGACGGCCCCGTGGCCGTAGGCGTCGGCCTTGATGACGCCTAGAAAGCGGCAGCCGGACGGGACGTGGCCCATGATGGCGTTGTAGTTATGTTCCAGATCATCCATGGACACATCGGCCCAGGTTCGTTTGAGTGTTTTCATATCATGCCTCGAAAGTGAAATTTGTTAGTTCTGCGGAGAGCAGCAGCGCCCCTTCGTAGGAGAGCTCCGCCCGCGCGGGCACGCCGCCGTCGAACCAGACGTCGGCCTGTAATTCGTCCGTGCCGTAACCGGTGCGGTAGGTCACGCGGAGCAGCGCGCCCTCCATGCCGGACCATGCGATGTAGCCGTTCGCCCAGCAGTCGGCCAGCACCCAGGGCACGGCCATCGGCGCGAGCCGCCCGCCCGCGAGTGTGGAAAAGCCGATCTCCGCGCCGTCGAAGACGAGCTTCGCGCCGGAGCTGTCGACGCGCGCGGTCATGCCGGAGAGCGTCTCCGGCGCGGTGAGCGTCATGGTAATGCCGTCCGGCGCGGAATACGCGCAGCGCATCGAAAACCGCGCCGCCGTCTCGCCGTAGCTGACCTGCACGTCCGCGTTGAATGCGCAGCCGCCCGCCTTCAGCATGCGTGTGCGGAAATCGAGCGCCTGTTGTGTCTGTTCTTCTTCCTTACCGCAGCCTGCCAGCAGCAGGAGCGGCAGCAGCATCAGTACGGCAAGCAGTCGCCGCAATCAGATCCCTCCAATTTGTTTGAGCAGTCGCGGGAGGCTGTCCAGCACGTCCTCGGGCAGCAGGCTGTATTCCCCGATCGTCTGCGCGGCGAGATCTGCCGCCGCGCCGTGGAGCCAGGCTGCCGCCGCGGCAGCCTCGAGCGGCATGACGTGCTGGCCGAGGAGCGAGACGATCATGCCCGCGAGCACGTCGCCGCTCCCGCCGGTGGCGAGGCCGGGATTTCCTGTTGCGTTGCGGTAGACGTTCAGCCCGTCGGTGATGACCGTGCGGCAGCCCTTGAGCAGGACGATACAGCCGGTCTCCGCAGAGACGCGCATCGCCTCAGAGACCGGGTCGCGGTGCAGCGGGTCGCCGCCGAGTCGGAGAAATTCGCCGCCGTGCGGCGTAAGGACAATGGGACAGGCGCTCTCGCGCAGTACATCCTTATGCGCGGCGAGCGCGTTTATGCCGTCGGCGTCCAGCACGAGCGGCACGCGGCAGCGGCGGACAAGCGATGCGCAGAGCGCCGTCAGCTCCTCCGACCGGCCGAGGCCGGGCCCAAGAAGCACGGCGTCCATCGTCTCCATGCGCGCGCCGATCGGCTCGAGCGCGGCAAGGCTCAGCCGTCCTTCCCCGTCGCACGGGAGCGGAAAGACGATCTCACTGCCCGCTGCAGCGGCCACGATCGGATAGATCTTCTCCGGCACGCCGAGGTACACGAGTCCGGAGCCGGTACGCAGCGCGGCCTTTGCCGCAAGCCTTGCCGCCCCGGTCAATCCCTCCGAGCCGCAGAGCAGCAGCACCTTTCCGTAATCGCCCTTATGTGTGTCGCGCTTGCGGACGGGAAACAGCTCCCGCACAAGGCGAGCGTCCGTCTGCTGCGCGATCCATGCGGCCTTTGCCATGCTTCTCGCCTCCCCTTTTTTCGTTATTATATGCCATTTGGGCCGGACAGTCAAATTTTTCTCTTGCGAAACTGAAGGCAATATGCTAAGATAGCTCTGATATTGGAAAAGCAAGGATCGGGTGTCCGGATTTCGTCCCGCCGCTTCAGAGAGGGCAGCAATGCTGAGAGCTGTCTGCGGCAGAAATAACGGGCCTTCCCCCGGGAGCTGCGCGTCTGAAACCGTAAGGATGTCTCTGAGAAGTAGGACGCGACGGGTCACGCCGTTACACGTTGGAGTGCGCCGTTCGGCGAATTGCGGGTGGTACCGCGGAAGCAGGTCTTTCGTCCCCTTATGTGGGAGGAAGGGCTTTTTCTTTTGCCTTTGCGGCGCCGATCAATTTGTAAATTACGAAAAAGGAGATTTTCGTCGTATGAAAGAACAACTGGAAAAGATCCGCTCGGAGGCGCTGGCTGCGCTGAACGAGGCGAAGGATTCCGCCGAGCTCGATGCGCTGCGCGTCCGCTTCCTCGGCAAGAAGGGCGAGCTGACCGCGGTACTCAAAATGATGGGCAAGCTGTCCGCTGAAGAGCGTCCGGTCATGGGTCAGGCGGCCAACAACGTCCGCGCCGCCATCGAGGAAAAGCTCGAGGAGACGAAGACCGCGCTGAAGGCCCGCGCACTGGACGCGCGGCTGGACGCCGAGGCCATCGACGTGACCATCCCCGGCAAGCCCGTGGAGCTGGGCCATCGCCATCCGATGAACAAGGCGCTCGACGAGGCGAAGGACATCTTCATCTCCATGGGCTTCAAGATCCTTGACGGCCCGGAGGTCGAGCTGTCCGATTATAACTTCACGCGCCTGAACATCGCGGAGAACCACCCATCGCGCGACCGCAGCGACACGTTCTATATCACCGAGGACGAATCCGTCCTGCTCCGCACGCAGACCAGCCCAATGCAGATCCGTGCGATGGACGAGATCAAGCAGCCGCCGATCCGCGTCCTGGCCCCGGGCCGCGTCTACCGCAAAGACGAGGTCGACGCGACGCACTCGCCCATGTTCCACCAGATCGAGGGCCTTGTCGTCGACAAGGGCATCACGATGGCGGACCTCAAGGGCACGCTCGAGACGCTGATCAAGGCGATGTACGGTGCAGATTCCGTTATCCGTTTCCGGCCGCACCACTTCCCGTTCACCGAGCCGAGCTGCGAGGTCGACGTGCAGTGCTTC
>CAJMLC010000112.1 GCA_905214155.1 uncultured bacterium
CTCGCTGCCCTTGTAGTTGCTGCTGCGCCCGGAAACGCGGTGCAGGCCCTTGACGGCCATCACGTTCTCCGGAATGGATTCACAGTAAAAATACTCTTTCCACTGATCGGCCATCACGCCGCCAGCCGCGCCCAATGCCGCTCTGATCAGTCCCATAGTGTATGTACTCCTTTTCCAATTCTTTTTCTCGTGATATTCATAAGACGCGCCGCCGGGCCAAAGAGTTCCCGGCGCCGCAAATGCTTCTGCAGATCCAGTATACGCGCTTCCTCCCGGCCGCACACTGCCCATTTGGCCAGCGGCCGGAAAATTTTCCGCCCTCTGTCGGAAAAAGCCTCCTGCGCGGGGATCCCTGCGCAGGAGGCTTCTGGTGGTTCTGCTCCCGCCCGGCTTTTGTCACGCCATTTCCGCGATGTCGCAGACAATGTCGACGCACTTGTCCACGCCGAGCGTACCGCTGTCGAGGCAGACGTCGTAATTCCCGGCCTCGCCCCAATTGCGGTTCGTATAGTGCTTATAATAGACCTTGCGCTTGCTGTCCTTTTCCTGTAGGCGCTTTTCCATCGGCTGCTTCGTCTCGCCGTAGCGCTCGCGAATACGCGCAGCGCGGTGCGCGTTGTCGGCATGGATGAAGACATGCAGGCAGTCGGGCCGGTCCTTCAGGATAAAGTCGGCGCAGCGGCCCACGATCACGCACGGGCCCTTGTTCGCAAGGTCGCGGATGACGTTCGTCTGGCAGACATAGAGCTTGTCAGAGACAGACATCGTGTCGATCAGGCCCATCGGATGGGACGAGACGGCGATGTTGAACAAAAAGCTGCTCGTCACCGTGGCGTATTCGCCAATCTCTTCGATGAACTCGTGCGAAAAGCCGCTCTCCTTCGCGACCGCATCGACCAGCTCCTTATCGTAGTAGGGAATTCCAAGCTTCTCTGCAACGGCCTTGCCGATCGTGCGGCCGCCGCTGCCAAACTGACGGCTGATGGTGATAACTTTGTTGGTCATGATGGACTCCCCCTTTTCTTGGTGGCTCCATTATACACCAATTTTGCGAAGTTGACAACGAGTTTTTTCTGAGGCAGCACCACATGATTCGGCGAGCAGATTTGGCAAGAGATTTTCCGTCAAGGCAAGATTTGAAAAACGCAGACATACTTTGTGTACCCGCGAGGGGCATTGCCGCATCCGTAAGGCTCCTTCGTCGCCAACGGCTGCGCAATATTTCAAGTTTTTCAAACCGAAGCATTGGCGAAAAAGATCCGTCAAAGCGCGCAGACGCAATGATGTGGTGTTGCCTCTTCAAAGGTAGCGCCGCAGCTCATTTGAGAGCTGCTCCTCCGCGTCGATCAGCTGCCCGGCCAGCGCGCGGGCGTGGCCGCTGGCGGCGGGATACTGATTCTGATAGCGCGTCAGGGATTTGACGCCCATGTTGCAGCCGTCGACGATCAGGTCGGCAACGGTCTCGTCGCCGGGCCGGACGGTCAGCTTCCAGTTCGTTTTCAGCCACGCCATCGACTGCGCGACGGGGTTGGCCGCCTTGCCCTCCTGGCCCTGCGCGCGGAGCAGGCTGCGCGTCTCGCCGCCGATGCGGTCGTGGACGCGGCGGCTCTCGGTCAGGGCGTCGCGCAGTGCCGGGTTCTCCACGCCCTCCAGCACCTGATCGATCGCGGACATCGCCATGTTCGCGCCCGCGGAGCATTCCTGCAGGAGAGAAATGGTATCGTTGTTCATAAAAATCGGCCTCCTTTTTTCCAATAGGATGTGCAGAGGCGGCCGATCTATGTTATACTATACGAAAAAAGGAGGGCTTACCATGATTTTTGAACGAACTGTCAAAGAGATTCGCGGCGACTATGCCGTGCTCGTCGGCGAGAGCGGCGTGGAGACCGAGGTGGCGCTCGCGCTGCTGCCCGACGGCGTGCGCGAGGGCATGGTGCTCATCTGTGAAAATTTTGAATATCGCATCAAATAAGGAGGAACAACAATGATCCGTCATATTGTCATGTGGAAATTCCGCGAGGGAGAAGAAGAAAACCGCGAAAAATTCCTGTCCGGCCTGCAGGCGCTGGACGGCGTGGTCCCGGAGATCCGCCACATGGAGATCCACCGCAGCTGCAAGCCCGGCAACCCCTACGACGCCTGCCTGATCGCCGATTTTGACGATCTCGAGGCCCTGAGCCGCTATAAGAACGACCCGCGCCACGTCGCGGTCTCCACGCTCTGCAAGTCCATCCGCGAATCGCGCGGCGCGCTCGACTTCGAGCTCTGAGATCCGCCGCAGCGTGGCCGCGGGACCGCTGCGCCCCCGCACCGCAAATATTCGCCCGGTTTCGACAGATTTCCGCCCGCGCTCTATTGATTTTTTCCAGTTATCCCGTATAATGGAAGCAGAAAACATTGAACTTTGGAGGAGATCCGCATGAAAAAGCGCATTCTTTCCTGCGTCCTGGCGCTGGTCCTGCTGCTGACGCTCCTGCCCGCAGCGGCAGCAGCCACCGAAGCAGATACCACCGAATCCACAGTGCCCCAGCTCTACTCGGAATTCATGAATCAGAACAGTAATGGATGGACTTCGACTGGTGAGAAGCAGCCGGGCCTATACCTGCCAACGTATGGCGATCCATATCTGCTCTATCAACGCATCTGGATCAAGACGAACGGAATCCGATCTCGAGTAACAAGCGTCACATCTCAAAACGGCTGCTATGAGATCACGCGATACGAAAATGGTGAAAACAGCGGCGATTCAATCTTCCAATTCACCGCAAAGAAGACCGGCAGCGACACTCTGGTTTTTTCCACAGCCGATAACGAGAGCGCATTGCGTTATCCCATCGAGGTCCAGCTGCCACCCTGTGCTTTTTATTCTTCTGACAAAGCCTCTGCAGATACATTCCTCGGCGGCTCCTACCAGCACGCCCTTGACGTTACCTGCGCAGGTGCAGACCGCACGCTCTGGCTGCTCACCGAGAGCCCGCTCTATGCTCTCAGCTCCATCACCCTTGTTCTGGACGGTCAGGAATTGGAATCGAAGGCCAGCATCGTCAACGGTATTTCCAGATATGAGTATACGATCGACGGCCAGAAGCTTCGTGCAGAATGGCTTTCACGCGCAGACGGAAATGGAAATGGAAATGGCCTCAAACTCACCATTCTCTCGGGCGCGAGCAGCATTGTGCTGCCCTCAGCCGGACGGCAGCTTTTCATTTCGGTGACCGCCCATTGTTCCGAAGATGCGGCAAGCAGCACAAGCCTCTCTTCCGGTACGCTCCGCCTTCGCCCTGACCATCGCATCAATTATTGTTATGTCAATAGCAAGGACAACAAATATGTCGCAAATACTGCTACGATACGCAACGATTTGCGCTTCAACATCACATCGAAGGAGCAGTCAACGTTGCTCGCGTTCTATTACCGTGGCCCTGAAACCGACGCGCTCACTCCCATCTCCTGCGATAACATCACGATCACCCCGAGCGACGGCGTCACCATCAGCAAAATGTCCGGTCAAGACGATCATATCCTGCTCTTTTCCGGCTGGAAGCTTGGTACATACACCATCTCCTGCAGCGTTGGTGGCAATACATATTCCCAGCCGCTTTTTGTCACGCTCCCGCCCGTCGGCCTGTTCACGGAGCCGGTCTACGACTTCGAATATTACGTCATCAACAGCAACTATGAGCGGAACATCAGCACCGAGACCGACGCGCTCACGCTCTGGCTCCTGTGCAATGTCGGCTTCTCGTCGGATGTCAAACTCGTCGGCGCCACGATGAACGACGAGGCGCTCACGCTGGGGGACGACGGCACCGCAACGCTGGACGGCAAGCAGATCGCCCAGTTCCAGCTTGTGCCGCTGAGCGACGGCTCTGCGCAGTACGGCCTCAAGATCACGTTCTCCGACGGCAAGGCCCTGAACGCGCTGTTTGGAACATCGCACCGTCTGAACTTCTCTGTCTATGTTAAATCTGAACGGTTCAGCACCAGATCTCGTTTCCAGATCAGCAACACCGACACCACGCCGAGCGGCCCCACCGCGGAGCTTGGTAAAAATTCCGGCTCCACCGACGATAAGGCAGACACGACTATCTCCGGTGGTGGCTGCGTCTATGTCCGCTACGGGGGCAAGATCTATTCCATCGCGCTGGCCCTTCCGCGCGACAGCGGAGCGCTCGACCCGGTCATCAGCGGCTTCGGCAGCATGTTCGACGAAGAGGCTGTAAAGAAAAACTGGGCCAGAGGCGATACGCTGCGGCTCGCCGTCTTCACGGATATGACCGAAAGCAATTATTCTGAAGCGAAGAATATGATTCCCAAGCTGATCAAGCGCGCCAGCTTCCGCATCACGGACACATCCTACGAAGAAACCGGCGGCTTCCTCAGCTGGGACGACCCGGTCGCGCCGACCGAAGAGGCCCCCTATTATTCGCTCTATTACTGCATCTCGCCGGCATCCGGCCAGAGCGGCGTGGGCTATATCAGCGTCGACATCACACTGAAGGACGGCGTTGATTTTGTCGAAAAGCCGGAGGGCGGAGAATGGAAAGTTATAACAGCACCACCATATCCTTCCACAATCACCCTGCAGGCCCACTCCAGAATCCAGGAAACGACCACCATTGACTGCGCTGCGTTGGGTCTTGATACGATGGATAAGCTCAACGCATATCTCAATGCTGAGGTTGGTTTCCCGACTGGCAATGAACATCGGATCGAGATCAACCTCGCGCCTGTTGCGTACGAAGGTGTCCTTCAATTTGAAGGCAACCGTCCCACGAATGCGGAAGCGGCGATCGTCTCCCTCCATGGCACGGTCGACGAAAAAAGCAAAACCGTCACCACGATCTACGGCGGCCTCGAGATCGGCGGCCATTTAATGGTCCTCTCGGATCTCTATGTCACACCGCATCCGACAGATGGAACAAAAAATCTCACAGACAGCAGCGGCAACACCATCGGTCTGCATGCCACACAGTCGGCCGCGCTCTCCAACGTCGACGCCGTGACGTTCGACGGCTTCAACATCGGCCTCGACTGCGACAGAATCGGTTATGTCTGCGCAAGCACCTGCGTCTTCAAAAACTGCGGCACAGGCATCCGCATCGACAGCGGCGCGATAGAGGGCGGCAACAACAACTCCGAATGGAACGGCAATACGTTCTACAACTGTGGCATCGGCGTCGACCTGATCAGTCTGCCGCAGTACATCTCGCCGTACAGACTGCGCTTCTACGAGAACAACTTCCTGAACAGCAAAGAGGCCGACATCCGCGTCCCGGCGGACTTTGATGACACTTATTACTTCTATCGCAACTTCTTCGGCACGCTCCCAGAGGGAACGAAGTTGACCGGCTCTGCTCTGGAAGGCGCGACGTATGCCAACTCGAACATCAAAGCCGGGGAGGTCAAAGCACCGGATACCGTCATCGTCAGCCCGCGCCGCAAATACCCCATCTGGTTCGGCAGCACGCCGCTGAATGTCAACAACTATCAGCCCGCCGAGCTTTCCAGCAGCGGCAGCGGCGAGACGGGCACCGGCGACATCTCCACCCAGGCGCTCTTCGCCGCGCCGATGCGCGCTGCGGCCTTCTCCGCCACGAATGCGGACAAAACGAGTGTCCTGACCATCGAAATGAACGGCAAGACCACCATCCAGAACGAGAATGCCAGCAGCCTTGTCATCGACGATCCCAAGGCCTTTGAAAACGGCGCGGCGATCAAGGTCGTTACGCGCAAGGACAGCAAAACGGTCCTGCTCGGCACGTGGGAGTTCACAAAGAATTCAGACAAGGTCAACGGCGGCTTCAATGCCGGGCTGCAGATCACATCCAACAGCAACACCATTTCTGTCACGGTCACTGACTCGCCTGCGCTTTCCACGCTGACGCCCACGCTGACTATCCCCGTCCCCACCGACTGGAAGGCCGCGACCGTCACCGGCCCGGACGGCAAGGCGCAGTATGTCCCGATCAACACCGACAGCGTCACATGCTCCGTTACGAAGGGCGGCCTGTACACCATCCAGAAGGCCACGCCAGTCTGGGCCTACGACCCCGCCATCACCGGCACCACCTTCACCGCCAAGCTCGACACCGGAATGTTGGGGACCGACCGATCGGGTCTTACTGGCATCCTCGCGGTCTACGATGCAAGCGGTCGAATGCTCGCCTGTTATACGGAAAGTCTTACAGATACCACATTCCAGACGACCGTCACCGCTGCGGTCTTGAATAAGGCGAAGACCTTCAAGCTCTTCAACCTCGGCGGCAGCAGCCAGCCGCTCAACCGCTCCATCCGGTGGGATTCTTCAAGCATCAAAAACTGACCACACCCGCAAGCAGCGGGCCGGGATCCCCCGGCCCGCTGCTTTTCCATTCCCGCTGTACCCTGTAGGGGCGGACGCCCCTG
>CAJMLC010000113.1 GCA_905214155.1 uncultured bacterium
CCACCTTCGTCTCCCCTGCGCCCTTGGGCAGTTCCACCTTGACGGTGGGCGCGGTATTGCTGTTGCGGGAAGCCTTGACCTCCACGGGAGCCTTCACCGCCTCGCCATTGCGCTTGGCGGTCTCGATGGCCTTGCTGCTGAGAGCGGTTTCCGCCGTGGTCTGACCGTTTTTGTCGGTCTTGACGGTGCCGGTGGAGCCGTCAGCGGCCTTGGCCTCGGTGACAGAGCTGCCGTCCTTCTTGGTCTCGGTCTTGACGGTGGAGCCGTCCTTGCCGGTGGTGGTCTCGATTACGGTACCGTCCTTCTTGGTTTCCGTCTTGATGACGGAGCCGTCGTTGTTCTTGGTGGTTTCGGTCTTGACCGTGCCGCTGCTGGAGGTATCCCGGTCAGAGGAAGAACTGCCGCCACCACCGCCGGTGCTGACGGAGTAGAGGATGACCGTACCTTCAGCCGTGGTGTAATTGTCCGCATCCGCGCCGGTCGGGGTGAAGATCCACTTGTAGGCGGTGTTTGCCTTGACCTCGGTGGTGTTCTCCAGCTCCTTGCCGTCCTTGTCCACCCACTGGATCGTGCCGGTGGGCCAACTGGTATTGGGCTTCAGCGCGGCGTCCTTCAGCATCTTATTCGCGGCGGTGATCCTGGTGTAGATGGGATCGCCGGTGGGCTTCGCCTTGTTGACGGTGATGCTTACCGTGCCGGTGGTCTCGGCGTAGGTATCGCCGTCGGTGGGAGTGAATTTCCACGCCGCTTCATACGAACCCGCGCTGGGCTTGACCGTGCCGTCCGCCCACGTAAACGTGCCCTCGACGTCCTTGTTGTTGACATTGTCGTGGAGCTTGCCGGAGAGCTTGATGGCGGAGAGCGCCTGACCGTAGGTCAGCGTCTTCGTGCTCAGCGTCGGCTCGCCGGTGGGGACGATCTTGTTGGTGGCATTGACATTGATGGTCAGGGTGAAGTCATGGTAGTTGGTCGTAGAGACCTTGACCTTGACAGAACCAATGCTGCCTGTCGTCTCTGTCTTCACGGCCTGAATGGGCAAAATCAGCTTGCCGTCTTCCACCCTCGCGCCATCGGTGTAATAGCCGCTGGACAAGTTGACAGTTGGTGCGCCGTAGGTCACCGCGCCGTACTCCCTGGGAGCCTCCAGCGCAGGCAGCAGCGTGGACAGATCAACCGTATACATCGCCGCGTGGTTGTTCGCGACTTGCAGCGCCTTGGCCGCGGGGTCAGCGATGGTCGCCCTGTTGATAGAAACAGACACACGGCTGCTGCCGTATTCGATCTGCATCACCCTGCTGCCACCGGCAAAGACAAAGTTGCCGCCGGATGTCAGCGTCATTGTGCCGGTGAAGGTTCTGTCTCCGGCTTCCGCGGAGTCGAATTTCATATTGCTCAACTGGTAGTCGCTCTTGTCCAAATTAAGATTATCCCCAGTCGACAATATAGGATTCCGCGGGTTCTTCGAATCAGGAATAAAACCGTCTAACGCGTTGATTCCGTTTGTGCTGTCAGTCACTGCATCTGTACCATCGTACGTCTTGTTAATCTGGGCATAACGAAAGTTTTCAACCGACAGCTCATACGGCTCAAGCGTCCATGTCACCGACTTTTCACCCGTATAATTGCCCGTGCCCTCGATGGTCAGCGTGTGCGTTCCGGCATTCTTTGCCCAATTGCTCGAATCTTTAATGGTGTAATCTTTATTCAATTCCAGCGGCCGTCTGTTGTAGGTCACCTCAAATTTGTATTCTACACCGCTAAGCGCGTTGGAAGAAAACGGAGTAACCACCAGGCGGTCGTCTGCCGGATTTCCGGTGTTGCCCGTGCCCGGCTTCTGCGTAATGACCGTTTGGTCGCCGTTCAGCTTGGCAGGCACGACCTTTATCGTATAGTCCTTGACTGCCACCTGCCACTTCATTGCTCCGCCGGGTCTATCCGCCCCTGTGATCACGCAGAATACATCCAGCGTATCACCGACATTCACGTCAGCCACTCTATTCAGCGTCATATGTTCTGCGCCGCTGTTCGTTCGGCGATACCACTTCACATCATAGTAGCCCGTAGCATCGCCACTGGGCGAGTCAACCCTGAAGGGGATGCTGCCGTTAATGGGAACATCTGCCGCTTTAGAAGTCGATCCAAAGTCGTAAGGGGCTTGCTGGATAACGAATTTTTCCCAACTTTGCGCCGCCGCATCAGCCTGTTTATCAAGGCTTGTGCCTTCGGCGTAATATTGATGATCCAGCACATCCGCGAGAATCTTGCCGCTTGGCAGATTATACGCGCCAAGGCTGCCGCCCGTGGCGGAAACATGCATGCCATCAGCCCAATCCTTTATATTCAGTTTGCCAAGGCTGCCGCCCTGAATGGAAAGATTTGTGTTTGCGGAGCAATTCTGTACATCCAGATTGTCAACGCTGCCGCCCTTCAGCGCAACGACAGCGCCGCCGGTCATCTTCAGATTGCCGACAAAACCGTTCTCCAGCGTAAAGCTCCCGCCCTGACTCCCATCAAGGAGGATATTATCAATCTGACCGAGCTCCGTGCCGTCGGTAACCGTCAAATGCATATTGTTAGTGGGCTTGAATGCGCCATCACCTTGAACCGACATCCTATGCCCGTTCAGATTGATCGTATGCGATCCGCTGCCAACCTTCCATATATCATTCGCAGTGGTATAATCGGCATACAGCTTCAATGTGCCGCCGTTTGCCAGCCAATAGGAGATGGCTTCATCCATATCGGTATAGAGATTGCCATCCACCGAGGCTACGAAATTGCCGCTCTTGCCGCAGTATTCGCATGTCGCTATGCCATTTTCATCCGGTTTCATGTTCGGATGCAGGCATTTTACGACCTTGACGTTGTAGATAGACGCGCCCTGAAGTTTTGTTCCGTACTCCACATACGACCCATCTGCATTCTGGTACGCATAGCCATCTGCAAGCAGTTCGCCAAGCTTGACCGGCCCAAAATCAGCTACCCAAATCTCATTAAAGCTGCCGCCGCTCAGTTTGGTCTTTTTCAGTTTGTCAAGTTGATTATTCCCGAACGACAGTTTTCCGATCGTACCTGCCTTCGGCCCTACGATTACTGCGGGTTCCCGCGTTTCTGCGTCATAGGTCGAGTTATCCGATATACTGATCTCGCTGATCGTACCGCCTTCCCACTCGCTCAAATCCAGCGTAGCTTTCACAAAAACAGTGATAAGGCCGCCAGACTCTGGAGGTTCATAACTGCCTTTGCCGATAATTTTCAAGGTGCGGGTTGTGTAAGTAGTAGCATCTCTATTCCCGACATCAAGCCAGCCGCCTGTGATCTTGTGTCCATTCAGATCCAGCGTAACCGTTGTATTGTCGCCGGAAATACCCGTTCTGTTAGGAATCGAAACATCCGCCAGCAAGGTGATTTTTGTGCCGTTTGTTGCATTGCGCATCGCCGCCTTAAAGTCTGTGCCGTAGGTCACGGTCCCGCCTGTCTCGCTCTTCACGGCCATCTGCGCGCCGCAGACGGTACATTTCGCCGTGACGTTTCCGGCCGCGTCTGTGCTCTCCGTGATCTTGTGCGCACATTCATTCCTGCAGACGGTGCATACGCCGTTCTCA
The DNA here is from genome assembly GCA_905214155.1 of uncultured bacterium. Lineage (GTDB taxonomy): Bacteria > Bacillota > Clostridia > Oscillospirales > Oscillospiraceae > CAG-170. The sequence goes on from CAJMLC010000113.1 coordinate 3,606, forward strand.
AACTTGTCATGCGGGCAGACATAGCCGCAGGCGCAGACGTACTTCCCATCGCTGTTCCGCGCAAACTCGTGCTTGGTATGCTCCACGACCACCAGAGCCATGTTGGGAACGTTGTACACATTTGTGGTATACGCATTGGCCAAAAGGCCCTCGTCCACGATCCACGTCTTAGTGCTCTCGTCATAGCCGCGCAGTCCGAACGCCGTGTCCTCGGGCAGATAGTCCGACAGGTGCTTGCCCTCCGGGACCTCCAGACCGTAAACCAGCGCCGCGCCCGTTTCGAGCGTCAGAGCGCCGCCGCTTTCCAGCCTGATTGCGGGATAGGAGATGTTGGCCTCACTGCCTGTCGTATTGCTGCCGATCACGACCGCGTTTCCCTTTACCGTCACGCTGCCGCCTTGAATCCGGATGCCGTAGCTTCCGGCGGAAGTTGTCCGTCCCTGATCGAGCGTTCCGTTTTCCAGCGTCACGCTGCCGCCGGTGACGGTCAGCGGGATGCGGCCCCATATGTCAGGATTCTCGCTGATATCGGCCAGCCATGTCTTCCCGTTCAGGTCAATGGTAAGCGTGCCGCCCGTGACGGTGACGTTTTCCGACACATCCCGCGCCAGCGTCACCGTGCCGCCGTCCGCCGCTTTCGCCGCCGCGTTGACGGCCGCCTGCAGGGAGGCGTACACTGTCCCGTTGTACTCCGCCGACTTTTCTATACCGCAGACACAAGCTCCGTTCTCCCCGAAGGTGTGCTTCTCATCAGCGGAAGTCCAGCCGCAATACGTGCAGCTTGTTTTGTGGGTCAGGCCGTCGGCGTTGGGGGTACACTGCATGTCATGAGGTGCTGTCGCTATCGTTTTCCCACAGACGCAGACCACATTGTGCTGACTGCCATCCGCGGAGACATATTTCTCAGCCTTGTGCGCTTCCGACCCGCCGTCCGCATTGCACAGGGTGCAGGTCTTCGTGTGCTTGTCGTTCTCGACTTTGTACTCCCACACATGCTCGCTGCACTTGGTGACGGTAACGGAGGTGCCGTCGGTGTTGCCGTAATCGCACGCAGTGTTCAGATCGTCTGTCCTGACGCATTTCATGCCCGGAGCGATTTTGACAGTCACTGTCCCTTTGGGATTGGTGCCGTTTCCGATGGCCTGTGCGTCCTTGCCGCCCGACTTGGCCGTTACCGTGCCGCCGGAAATGTTCACCGTCATGGTGCTTCCATACTTGTCGTTGGCACTCGTACCGATGCCGGCACCGCAAAAGTCGCACTCCTCCATACTTATTTGGGACGAGCCTGTCGCTGTGATATTGCCGCCGTAGATGTTCAATGCAGTTTTACAGGTCATGCCTGTGTTGATATAAATGCCCGCGTTGGTGCTGTCGGATGCGCCGCCGCAGATCAGCTTGCCGGTGCCGCCGCTCTGCGCATAGATATTCAGCGTTGCCACATTCTCGGCATCGCCGCTCAGAGAGATGCCCTTGTTCAGCGTCACCGTCACTCCGTCGCAGAGGATCAGGTTGACGGTGCCGCGGACCTGAAGCGGGTCATTCGCTGTAATGTCGGTATTGGCGGCGAACCATGTCTCCTCGCCCGCCAATGCGTCCGTGAAGCCTGCCGCCGTCAGCTCCGTGCAGCCCGCGTGTGTCTGCTCCTTGCCATTTGCGTCCACATAGGGAAACTCGTTTGCGGGGCGCACCGCGACGGTGGTATCGCCCACCACGCCATGGGTATCGTCGCTGTATTTGGACTCGCTGCCCTCAGACTCGAAGCGGTAGCCGCTGGCCAGCAGGTCCGCCGCTGTGCCGTCGGCGTTCCAGATGCTGCATCCGTCCGTTACATCGGTGGTATAGCTGCCGCCGGAAAGGGCCGCCGAGCCGCCCACGACCTCCAGAGCGTAGGAGCTTTTGCCATGGATCGTGCCGCCGCTGACGTTCAGCGTACCGCCGCCCAACTTACCGCCAATGTATATGCCCCTATTTCCGATGAGCGTTCCGCCCTGAATATCCGCCACGCCGCTGCCGCGCACAAATACCGCGCAGTTCTGAGTAGTAGCGCTATCCGCACCGGCACTGTCCGACGTGACCTCGATGATACCGCTCTTCACCGTCAGATTACCATTGCTTACCCCGATCGCCTGACTGCCGTTGGGCTGCACGATCTTACCGCCGCCTTTGCCGTCCTGAACGGTCAGGCTGCCGCCGCCGATGTAAAATACAGCGTTCCTCATGACAAAGCTGCTCGCTCCACCGGTCGTTTGGATCGTGCAGCCGTTCAGGTCCAGAGTAATATTGCCGCCTTTCAGCTCGATGCCGTAGCTATAACCGTCAGTGTTTTTGGGGATCGTCACATCCGTCAGCAGCTTCACCGTGGCGCTCACCGCCGTCTGTGCGGCGTCAAACGTCGCCACAATGTCGGCGTACTTCGTGACCGTTCCGTCCGCGACGGTGACCTCCGCCACATTTGTGGCATTTGCCTGCATCGCGACGTTATTTCCCGTCTCCTCCGCCAGCGCCGCCATGGGCAGCAGCGTCAGGCACAGCGCCAGCGCCATGAACATACTCAATACTCGTTTTTTCATATCTTTCCTCCTTGAAAAATCGTCTTGCCTTTATATGGAAATCCGGCATCCGCCGGATGTTGTTTTTACAGGTCGTCCTGCACTAAATGCAGCTTTTTCGCGGCGGTCTTGGCTTCCGCCCGGCGCTTCACATCCAGCTTTTCGAGAATGTGGCTGACATGGGTCTTCACGGTCGGCAGCTTCACATCCATGATCTGCGCGA
>CAJMLC010000114.1 GCA_905214155.1 uncultured bacterium
AGGACTGCGTTTTATAGTTTTTTGACAGTCTCGGGCCCCCTCTATAAGAGGGGGCCTCTAGGATCATAGATCATCCGCGTCCTGCACCGGCTCCTCAAACGGGTCGAGCGGCACGCCTGTCCAGCTCCCCTGCGGGTCCGTGAAGCTCGGCGTCTCCACGCGCTCCACCGGCGCGTCCTTTTTACGTTTCTTCATACAAAATCGCCTCCTTTTTTGCTACTGTCTGCAAAAAAGGAGGCGATTATACGTCCTTTATCAATCGTGGTGGTGTCCGTTCTGGTCGCAAGTCAGCGGCCGGTACGGTTTTGTTTCGATCTCCGGCACATACCGCCGGATCGTCTCGTCAAATGTTTCAAATCCAGGGTGCGACTGCGGCAGCAGCACCAGATAGTCCGTCCCGAACAGCGCATCCGGCCCACAGAGTCCCAGCGCATCCTCGCGCGCCTTGTCCACGAGCACGCCCGTGAAATGCGTTACCGTCAGTGTCTCGACCGGGAAGTAGATCGCCACCCGCTCGCAGAACAGCTCGACGCACGCCTCTTGTCCATCCTCCGGCGGCAGAACGCGGATCGTGTCCTGCGGGAGCATCAAATAGTGTTTCATCTCAGACCTCCAGTGCGTTCCGTCCGGCGACGCCGCGCAAAACGCCCGTATATTCCAAAATCGCCTGCAAGACGCCGCCGCCGATGGCGATCGCCTTGTCCGACGCGGTATAGCAGTTCTCCGCCTGCGCCCGCGGATCGACGTCGCCGGACTTCATCCCCTTGAATACCGGCGTCCCATCCGCCAGAATCCCGCGCAGCACGCCCGAGATCGTGCAGGCCATCGGCTTCCCGTTCACCTCACCGACCGTCTCTCCGGCCTCCACGAGGTCGCCAATCGCATGCAGCTGATGGAAGATCCCATCGTCCGGCGCGCGCAGCACGCGCTCGCCCGCAAAGCCGCCGATCAGGCCCGGAATATTCGTGTTCGGAATGGCCGGGCCGTTGCGGATCACGCGCCCGAGCGTGTGCCCGCGCATCGTCTCGATCACTGCGTGGCAATCCTCACCCGCCGAGAATCCCGGCCCCAGCGCGATCACCAGCGGCGCATCGTCGATCTTCGTCCCAAGATTTTTCTTCGCCAAAATCGCATCCACCAGCACATCGGGCCGCAGCCAGCGGCGGCATTCCGCCGCCGGATCGGCCAGCACGGGGATGTTCCCCGCCGCCAGAATGCGCCGCACATCGTCCATCGTCTCCGCGCGCACGGCGGTCACATCCTCCACCTTCGCCTCACCGAATAAGATCGCCTGCGAAAAGCAGACCGTCCGCCGGATGGCCGTCGGCTTTTCGAGATCGGTCATCACGACCTTCAGCCCCGACCGGTGCAGCCGCAGGGCCACGCCCGACGCGAGATCGCCCGCGCCGCGAATCAAGATCAGCATGTTATCCACTCCTTCTGTAATGCGCCGAGGCACACCGGCCCGCGCAGCATCGCCGCCATCCCGCGCCCGAGCGCGAGGCGCTCCGCCGTGTCCGCCTGATTCAGCAGGACGCGCGTGTGCGGCGTTTCGTCGTTGATAAACGTTGCGGCCAGCTCCGGCGTCAGCAGATCGTCTTCCGGAACGCCGAACCGCGCCGCGAAGATCGCGGGCCGGTGGACGCACGCCCGGATGGGCTGCCCGAGCGCCGAGAGGCCAAATACCAAAATCGTCTGGTTCGCCTCCGGCGGGACGACCGGCTCATAGTCTGCATGGGCCTTTGCAGGCCGCCCATGCGCGCCGTCCGCCTCCACGAGAACATAGTCCGCCAGCTCCGCCAGATTGCGCACCGGCACATCCGCCGCCGTGAGCTTTCCTTCCTTCGCGGGCTTTCCGACGCAGATGCACGGATCTTTTTCCAATGCCGCTGCGATCTCCGCCTCGCACGGCCGGAGGAGGCATGGGAAGCCATCCGGCAGATAGATGTGCGTCGTCGTCGTGACGATCACGCGCGCCGTCCGTGCCAGCTCCCGCGCCAGCGCGAGCAGCAGCGTCGTCTTTCCGCCCGCGCCGATGATCGCCGTCACGCCCTTCCGGACGTCCAGCGCCTTTGCCAGCTCCACACACCCACCTCATTTCTGATCTTAGCATATCACGCCGCGCCGCGCAGCGTCAAGTCTCTGCGCTTTTTGTTGACAATGGCGAATTTTCCGGTAAAATAGAGATATGGAACAGAAATTACATCCTGTGCTTTCCGTCCGCCTGTTCACGGACGAGAAATGCTTCGGACCCGGCGTGGCCGCGCTCCTGACGCTGGTCAAGACGTGCCATTCGCTCCGGGCCGCGGCCATGGAAATGGGCATGGCCTACTCCAAGGCATGGACGATTTTGAAAAACGCGGAAGAACAGCTCGGCTTCAAGCTCCTGCTCTCCACCACCGGCGGCAAGCACGGCGGCGGCGCGCAGCTCACTGAGCAGGGCGAGGCCCTTCTCGCCGCCTACGCCCGCTATTGCCAGACGCTGCGCGAGTTTGCCCAGCGTCAGTTCATTGCGGACTTCTCCGATTTCCTTTGAACGATACCGTCCCACGCACGGCCCCACGCGGGGCCGCTTTTGCTATGCAAAAGCATAGAAAAACAAGAAATGTGCCATTTCCTCGCCCCTGCGGGGCAACCGGAAATGATGCACAAAAACTTCATGCACCGGCATTTACGCATTTTCGTGGTGCGGTACTCACGCATGAAGTTTTATGCGCACAGTTTACCAGAAAGGAATCCCCGTCATGAAACGCACCAACCAAACCGATAAGACCGCCCTGTTCGAGACGATGCCCGTGCCGAAGGCCGTGCTGACGCTCGCCGTGCCCACGGTCGCGTCCATCCTCGTCACGCTGCTCTACAGTCTCGCCGACACGTGGTTCGTCGGTCTGCTGAACGACCCGATCCAGAATGCCGCTGTCACGCTGATCGCGCCGGTGCTGCTCGCGTTCAACGCCGTGAACAACCTGTTCGGCACCGGCTGCTCCAGCATGATGTCCCGCGCGCTCGGCCGCAAGGACACCGAGACGGCACAGCGCTGCTCGTCGTTCGGCTTCTGGTGCTCGCTGCTGTGCGGCATTCTGTTCTCCGTGCTCGCCACGGCGTTCCAGCGTCCGCTGCTCTCGGGTCTTGGCGCGTCCGCCGAAAACCGCGACGCCGCTGCCGCCTATCTGCACTGGACGGTCAGCCTCGGGGCCGCGCCCGCGATCTTAAACGTCGTGCTGGCCTATTTCGTCCGCGCCGAGGGCAGCAGCGTCCATGCCAGCGTCGGCACGATGTGCGGCTGCGTCCTCAACATCCTCATCGACCCGGTCTTCATCCTGCCGTGGGGCCTGAATATGGGCGCGGCGGGCGCAGGCTGCGCCACGTTCCTGTCGAACTGCGTCGCCTGTGCCTATTTCCTGATCCTGATCGCCGCCCGCCGGGGCCGCACGATCGTCAGCCTGAATCCGAAGCATTTCCGCGTCTCGCGCGACATTGCGCGCGGCGTGTTCTCCATCGGCATTCCGTCTGCGCTGCAGAATCTCTTCAACGTCATCTCCCTCGCCGTGCTCACGCGCTTCGCCACGGCCTACGGTTCCGAGGCCGTCTCCGCGATGGGCATTGCGAATAAAGTCTATCTCGTCCCGCTCTATACGGCCATGGGCATCGCCGTCGGCCTGATGCCGCTCGTCAGCTATAACTACTCGAGCGGCAACTCCGAGCGGCTGAAGGCCGCCGTGCGCTATGGGCTTCGCATCGCGGTCGCCTTCGTCGCCGTCGTGGCCGCGCTGCTCTGCGTCTTCGCGCCGCAGGTCGTCCGGCTGTTCATCAAAAACGATACGATCATCGAATACGGCACGCACTATCTGCACGGCCTCAGCCTCGGCCTGCCGTTCTTCGCCATCGACATCCTGATCGTCAGCAGCGTTTTCAACGCCTGCGGCATGGGCGGCCGCGCGCTGCTGTTCGCCCTGCTGCGCAAGGTTGTTTTGCAGATTCCGCTGCTCATTCTGCTCAACCGCCTCTTCCCGCCCTACGGCATCGCCTATGCGGAGCTGATCGCGGAGCTGTTCCTCGCGGTCGTCGCGCTGATCTCGCTGCACAACATCTTCCGCCAGCTCGACCGCAAGGCCGCCGAAGCCAGACAGGAGGCGCAGCCATGATGTATCCGAAGGTCTGCCTCCGCCGGGGCGAAGAGACCGGCGTCCGTGCCGGCAAGCCGTGGATCTTTGAAAACCAGCTCGACTGGGCCGACGATGTCTGCGAGGACGGCGGCATTGTCGACGTGCTCGACTCCCGGATGCGCTTTGCCGCGCGCGGCTATTTCAATTCCCAATCGAAGATCACCGTCCGCGTCCTGACGCGCGACGAGAGTGAAACCATCGACCGCGATTTCTTCCGCCGCCGCATCGAGCGGGCGTGGAGCGTCCGCCGGATGCTCGGCTTTGAAAATTCCTGCCGCGTCGTCTTTGGCGAGTCGGACGGCCTGCCCGGCCTGACCGTCGACAAATTTGCCGACTGCCTCTCGTTTCAGATCGTCTCGCGCGGCATGGAGCACTGGAAGGACGAGATCATTGCCATCCTGGCTGACCTTTTCCGGCCGCGGGGCATCTACGAGCGGGACGACGTCGCCGTCCGCGAAAAGGAGGGTCTCCCGCAGATCAAAAAATGCGTCTTCGGAACCGTTCCGGACGAACTTGAAATTCGCGAGCACGACGCCAGAATGCTCGTCAGCATCGAAAACGGCCAGAAGACCGGTCACTTCCTCGATCAGCAGGAAAACCGGGGCCGCCTGAAGCCCTACGCGAAGGGCCGGACGGTGCTCGACCTCTGCTGCTGCACCGGCGGCTTCTCCATCCATGCCGCGCTCTACGGCGCGAAGTCGGTCGAGGCGGTCGACGTCTCGGCGGACGCACTCGCGCTCGTCCGGCGCAATGCCGCGCTGAATGGTGTGGACGGCATCCTGACCACGACCGAAGCCAACGTCTTTGACCTTGCAAAATCCTACGCCGACGAAGGGCTGCGCTACGGCCTGATCATCTGCGATCCGCCCGCCTTTGCCAAGAGCCGCAAGGCCGTCGACGGCGCCTATCGCGGATATAAGGAGCTGAACCTTCGCTGCATGAAGATGGCAGAGCCGGGCGGCATCCTCGTCACCTGCTCGTGCAGCCAGTTCATGACGCCGGAGCTGTTTTTCAAAATGCTGCGCGAAGCGGCGTTCGACGCCGGGCGCGACGTGCGCCTGCTCGAGACGCTCATGCAGTCGCGCGACCATCCGGCCTCCCTCCTCGCCGACCAGGCCCTCTACCTCAAGGGCTATATTCTCCAGATCTTCTGATCATCCCGCCGCAGCGGAGACGGGCGGACAGGGTCGTCCGCCCCTACGTATTCTATCGCACTTCGATGCTGAATGCGCATCAAAAAATCGCCCCACGGTGTGGGGCGATTCTGTATGATCCAATTAGGCCTTGCCGGCGCAGCCGAGGACGTCGCGCAGCTTGTGGCGGACGAGCTCCTTGATGTTGGCACGGGCGGGCTTCAGGTACTCACGCGGGTCAAACTTGTCGGGATGCTCGTTGAAGAACTGGCGGATGGTGCCGGTCATGGCAAGACGCAGGTCGGAGTCGATGTTGATCTTGCAGACGGACAGCTCGGCCGCATGGCGCAGCTCTTCTTCGGGAATACCAACAGCATCGGGCATCTTGCCGCCGTTTTCGTTGATCATCTTCACGAATTCCTGCGGCACGGAGGAAGAGCCGTGCAGAACGATCGGGAAGCCGGGCAGACGGCGGGAGACTTCTTCCAGAACGTCGAAGCGCAGGGGAGGCGGAACGAGGATGCCCTTTTCGTTGCGGGTGCACTGCTCGGGCTTGAACTTATAAGCGCCGTGGCTGGTGCCGATGGCGATGGCCAGGGAGTCGCAGCCGGTCTTGGTGACGAACTCTTCGACCTCTTCCGGACGGGTGTAGGAGGCAGCATGCGCCGCGACCTTGACGTCGTCCTCGATGCCGGCGAGAGTGCCCAGCTCGGCCTCGACGACGACACCATGGTCATGCGCGTACTCGACGACCTTGCGGGTGATCTCGATGTTCTCTTCGAAGGGCTTGGAGGAGGCATCGATCATGACGGAGGTAAAGCCGCCGTCAACGCAGGCCTTGCACGTCTCAAAATCGGGACCATGATCCAGATGCAGCGCGATGGGGATGTCCGGGCAGCAGATGACGGCCGCCTCGACCAGCTTGACCAGATAGTTGTGGTTCGCGTAAGCACGCGCGCCCTTGGAAACCTGGAGGATGACCGGAGCCTTTTCTTCCTGGCAGGCCTCAGTGATGCCCTGCACGATCTCCATGTTGTTGACGTTGAAAGCGCCGATGGCGTAGCCGCCGTCGTAAG
>CAJMLC010000115.1 GCA_905214155.1 uncultured bacterium
GATCAATCCCGGCGCTGCCGTATCGTTATATGTTTTTCAACATAACAAATCCCAAATAAGCATTTCAATTCGCCTTTTTATATCGATATAATCTTACCGTAAGATAGCGGCCATACTACGAGAGGGAACCGCAATACAGAATATGAAAAGGGGAGTATCACAATGAGTAAGATCACTGTTATCGGCGCTGGCAATGTGGGGGCAACCATCGCGAATGACCTGATGATCCAGGGGATCGCATCGGAGATCGTTCTGATCGACATCAACCGGCCGAAGGCGTTCGGCGAGGCGCTGGACATCTATCAGGGCGTGCCGTACTGCGCGCCGGCCATCGTCCGTTCCGGCGACTATCCCGCTGCCGCCGATTCCGACATCGTCGTCATCACGTCCGGCATGCCGCGCAAGGCCGGTCAGTCCCGTCTGGAGCTGGCGCAGGTCAACGTCAATATCATGAAGGACATCGCGTCCAAGATCGTCCCGGTCGCGCCGAACGCGCTCTATGTCATCGTGTCCAACCCGGTCGACGTGCTGACCTATGTGTTCCATAAGGTCTCCGGCGTGCCCGAAAATCATATCATCGGCTCCGGCACCATTCTCGACACCAGCCGCCTGCAGGCCGCGCTGGCCCGCCGGTTCCACATCAGCCCGAAGAACGTCCACGCGCACGTCTACGGCGAGCACGGCGATTCGTCCTTCGTGCCCTGGTCCCTCGTCCACATCGCAAACAACCACATCGACAGCTATCGCGACCATTCGCCCGACAAGGGCAGCATCGAATGGAATGGCCCGGCGGACTATGCTGACATGGAAGAGTTCGTCAAGAAGTCCGGCGCGCAGGTCATCAAGAACAAGGGCGCGACGTTCTATGCGGTGGCCGTTTCAGTCTGTCATCTCTGCAAGTGCCTCCAGAGCACGGCGGGCACGGCCCTGACCGTCTCGACGCTGATGCACGGCGAATACGGCGTGGACGACGTCTGCCTGTCGACGCTCGCGCTGGTCGACCGCACGGGCGTGCGCGGCAAGATCCTCAACCACCTGACTGAGGACGAGATCGCCAAGCTGCGCCACAGCGCCGATTGCCTCCGGGCCGTCATCGACAACGTTGAGATCTAAGGCAACACCGCACAATCGCGTCGGCACGCTTCGGCGGATCTTTTCCGCCAATTCTTCGGCTTGAAAAGTTTGAAATATTGCGCAGCCGTTGGCGACGAAGGAGCCTTACGGATGCGGTATGCCCCTTGCGGGTACACAAAGTATTCCTGCACTTTTCAAATCTCGACTTGACGAAAAATTTCTCGCCGAATCTGCTTGCCGAATTGTGCGGTGCTGCCATAATAAATTAGAGTTTCCAGAAGAGACCGTCCGCGCGGAACCGCGGACGATCTCATCGAAGCATCCTGAATACTAAAAAAACTGGGAGGATACATACACGATGGAATATCGCATCGAGCACGATTCCATGGGCGAGGTCAAGGTCCCGGCCGACAAATACTGGGCCGCACAGACCGAGCGTAGCCATGAGAATTTCCCGATCGGCGTGGGCCTCGAGACGATGCCGCGCGAGATCACCTATGCCTTCGGCATCCTGAAGCAGGCCGCCGCGCGCGCAAACCACGCGCTCAAGCCCGAAAAGATGACTGCGGAAAAGCTCGCCGTCATCGAGCAGGCCTGTCAGGAGGTCGCGTCCGGCAAGCTGAACGACCATTTCCCGCTGGTCGTCTGGCAGACCGGCTCCGGCACACAGTCGAACATGAACGCCAACGAAGTCATTGCCAACCGCGGCAATGAGCTGGCAGGCAAAAAGCTGCTGCACCCGAACGACGATATCAACATGTCCCAGTCGTCGAACGACACGTTCCCCACGGCAATGCACATTGCCGCTGTCCTCGCGCTGGAGGACAAGGTCCTGCCCGCGATCGACAAACTGGCCGCGACGTTCCGCCGCCTCGAAGAAGAAAACGAGGGCATCGTCAAATCCGGACGGACCCATCTGCAGGACGCCACGCCGATCAAATTCTCGCAGGAGATCTCCGGCTGGCGCACGAGCCTGGAAAAAGACAAGAATATGATCGAGATCGCCCTGCCGGAGCTGCGGGAGCTGGCCCTCGGCGGCACCGCCGTCGGCACCGGACTGAACGCGCCGAAGGGCTTCGACGTCAAGGTGGCCGAAGAGGTCTCCGCGCTGACGGGACGGGAGTTCCGCACGGCGGAAAACAAGTTCCACGCGCTGACGAGCAAGGACGAGATCGTATTCGCGCACGGCGCGCTCAAGGCGCTGGCGGCGGACATGATGAAGATCGCAAACGACGTCCGCTGGCTGGCCTCCGGCCCGCGCGACGGTCTCGGCGAGATCTTCATCCCCGAGAACGAGCCCGGCTCCTCCATCATGCCCGGCAAGGTCAACCCGACGCAGTGCGAAGCGGTCACGATGGTGGCCGTGCAGGTCATGGGCAACGACGTGGCCGTCGGCCTGGCGGCCAGCCAGGGCAACTTCGAGCTGAACGTGTTCATGCCCGTCTGCATCTACAACTTCCTGCAGTCCGCGCGTCTGCTGGCCGAGAGCATCGAGTCGTTCAACGACCGCTGCGCGTTCGGCATCCGCGCCAACCGCGAGAAGATGGCGCACAATCTGCACAATTCGCTGATGCTGGTCACGGCGCTGAACCCCTACATCGGCTATGAAAACGCCGCAAAGACCGCCAAAAAGGCGTATAAAGAGAACATCTCGCTGAAGGAAGCGTGCGTGGCGCTCGGCTTCCTGACGGCGGAAAAATTTGACGAAGTGTTCCATCCGGAACAGATGGTCTAAGCCCGGAGGACAGAAAATGAGATTTAGTTATTTCCCCGGCTGCACGCTCAAGACAAAGGGCGCGCAGCTGGACGCCTGCGGCCGCCGCGCCGCCGAGGCGCTCGGCTTTGAGCTCTGCGAACTGCCGGAATGGCAGTGCTGCGGCGCGGTCTATCCGCAGGCGACGGATGAGATCGCGACGCGCCTGTCCTCTGTCCGCGCGCTGGCCGCGGCGGACGCCGCCGGGCAGGAGCTCGTGACGCTCTGTTCCGCCTGTCATCACGTGATCAAGCGCGTGAACGGCGACATGCAGCGCAACGACGACATCCGCATGAAGGTCAACAACTACCTGCAGCTGGACATGCCCTACGAGGGGCAGACGACGGTGCTGCACTACTTAGAGGTCCTGCGCGACCGCATCGGCTGGGACGCCGTGGCCGCGAAGGTCCAAAACCCGCTCAAGGGCAAAAAGATCGGCGCGTATTACGGCTGTCTGCTGCTGCGGCCGAGCCGCGAGATGCAGTTTGACGACCCCGAAAATCCGACGATCCTCGAGGATTTCATCCGGGCCATTGGCGCGGAGCCGGTCTATTACGGCATGCGCAACGAGTGCTGCGGCGGCTATACCACCATTGAGAACCGCGCTTACGCTTCGAAGCAGGCACAGAAGATCGCAGACAGCGCGAAGGCGCAGGGGGCCGAGCTGCTGATCACGGCATGTCCCCTCTGTCTCTACAATCTGAGCCAGAATACGGACGGCACGCTGCCCGTCCGGTACTTTACAGAACTTTTGGCCGAGGCGCTCGGCGTCGGGGAGGATGCGGAATGAAGGAAGATCTGATGAACGAAATTCAGCGCATCGCCGGCGTCAACCCGCGCAAGTGCATGCGCTGCGGCAAATGCTCCGGCGCGTGTCCGGCCTATGACGAGATGGAATACCATCCGCACCAGTTCGTCTCCATGGTCGAAAACGGCCGCATCGACGAGCTGATGGCCTCGAAGGGCATCTACACCTGCCTGAGCTGCTTTGCCTGTGTCGAGCGCTGTCCGCGCAATGTCGAGCCGGCGAAGCTCATCGAGGCCGTCCGTCTCGCGGTCATCCGCCAGCAGGGCATGAACCACCTTGCGCCGGAGCAGATCCCGGAGCTGCTCGACGACGAGCTGCCGCAGCAGGCCATCACCAGCGCATTCCGGAAATACAGAAAGTAAGGGGGGACGAAGATGCAGAGAATCGGTGTATTTGTCTGTCATTGCGGCACGAACATCGCCGCGACGGTAGACGTCGAACGGGTCGCGGAGACCCTCGGGCATGAACCCGGTGTTGTCTTCGCCACCCACTATCCCTATATGTGCTCGCAGACCGGGCAGGACATGATCCGCGAGAAGATCGCAGAATACGCGCTGACGGGCGTGGTCATCTGTTCCTGCTCGCCGCGTATGCACGAGCAGACGTTCCGCAAGGCCTGTGAAAAGGCTGGGTTGAACGGCTACATGGTCGAGATCGCGAACATCCGCGAGCAGTGCTCCTGGATCCACAAGGACAAGGAAGAGGCGACCGAGAAGGCCGTGATCCTTGGCCGCGCGGCCATCGCGAAGGTGCAGCTCAACGCGCCGCTCACCGCGGGCACCAGCCCCGTCACGAAGCGCGCGCTCGTCATCGGCGGCGGCATCGCCGGCATCCAGACCGCGCTCGACATCGCGGAGGCCGGCTTTGAGGTCGACATCGTCGAGAAAAAGCCGACCATCGGCGGCAAGATGACCCAGATCGACAAGACGTTCCCGACGCTCGACTGCGCGGCGTGCATCCTGACGCCGAAGATGGTCGACTGCGCGCAGAACGAAAAGATCCATATCTACGCCTACTCCGAGGTGGAGTCGGTCGGCGGCTTCGTCGGCAACTTCCACGTCAAGATCCGCCGCAAGGCCCGCTTCGTCGACGAGACGAAGTGCACCGGCTGCGGCGCATGTACCGAAAAATGCCCGCAGAAGAAGGTCCCGAACGAGTTCAACCTCGGCCTCGACACCCGCCGCGCCATCTATATCCCGTTTGCGCAGGCTGTGCCGAAGGTGGCGACCATCGACGCCGACTACTGCAACATGCTGAAAAACGGCAAGTGCGGCGTCTGCGCCAAGGTCTGCACGGCGGGCGCCATTGACTACAAGCAGCAGGACACCGTCATCGAGCAGGAATACGGCGCGATCGTCGCCGCGACGGGCTTCGACCCGATCAAGCTCGACCAGTTTGACGAGTTCGCCTACTCCAAGAGCCCCGATGTCGTCAGTTCGCTCGAATTCGAGCGCCTGATGAACGCGGCCGGCCCCACGGGCGGCACGCTCCTTCGTCCGTCCGACGGCGCGCACCCGAAGACCATCGTCTTCGTGCAGTGCGTCGGCTCCCGGTGTGACGGCGCGCAGAAGGGCAAGAGCTATTGCTCGAAGATCTGCTGCATGTACACGGCGAAGCACGCGATGCTCTGCCGCGAAAAATATCCCGATACCGACGTCTACGTGTTCTACATCGACGTGCGTACCCCCGGCAAGCTCTTTGACGAGTTCTACCGCCGCGCCGTCGAGGAATACGGTGTCCATTACATCAAGGGCATGGTCGGCAAGGTCGTGCCCGAGGGCGGCAAGCTGAAGGTGCAGGCGAGCGACCTGCTCGATAACCGCCAGCTCCATATCGACGCCGACATGGTCGTCCTGGCCGCGGCCATCGAGCCGGACAAGTCGGCGAGAAGCATCGCCACAATGCTGACCGCGTCGATGGACACGAACGACTTCTTCACCGAGGCGCACCCGAAGCTCCGTCCGGTCGAAAGCCCGACGGCGGGCGTCTTCCTCTCCGGCACGTGCCAGGGCCCGAAGGACATCCCCGAGACGGTCGCCCAGGCGTCCGCCGCAGCGGCAAAGGTCATCGGCCTTCTGTGCAAGGACAGCCTGACCTGCAACCCGTGCACGGCGCAGCCGGACGAGATGATGTGCAACGGCTGCTCGAGCTGTGAAAAGGTCTGCCCGTACGGCGCCATTACGTACATCGACAAAGAATTCCGTGGCCCGAACCGCACGACGCTCATCCGCCGCGTGGCGCAGGTCAACCCGGCGGTCTGTCAGGGCTGCGGCGCGTGCACGGTCGCGTGCCCGTCCGGCGCGATGGATCTCAAGGGCTTCTCGAACAAACAGATCATGGCGGAGGTGGACGCGATATGCAGGTAAATAACAACTGGACCCCCACCATCGTGGCCTTCTGCTGCAACTGGTGCTCCTACGCGGGCGCGGATCTGTCCGGCACGAACCGGCTCCAGTATCCGGCGAACGTCAAGATCATCCGCATCCCCTGCTCCTGCCGCCTGAACCCGATGTTCATCCTCCGCGCGTTCCAGCGCGGGGCCGACGGCGTGATCCTCTGCGGCTGCCATCCCGGCGACTGCCA
>CAJMLC010000116.1 GCA_905214155.1 uncultured bacterium
CATCTCCATATCGAGCTGATAGAACTCACCGGGACTGCGGTCGCCGCGGGCGTCTTCATCGCGGAAGCACGGCGCGATCTGGAAATAACGGTCGAAGCCCGAGGTCATCAGCAGCTGCTTGAACTGCTGCGGGGCCTGCGGCAGGGCATAGAACTTGCCGGGGTGCTTTCTCGCGGGAACGAGATAGTCGCGCGCGCCTTCGGGGCTGGAGGCCGTCAGGATCGGGGTCGTGATCTCGAGGAAGTCGTGCTCCATCATCGCCTTGCGCAGTGCCGCGACGACGTTGCAGCGCAGGATGATGTTGTTCTTGACCGCCGGGTTGCGGAGGTCGAGATAGCGGTATTTCAGGCGCTGCGTCTCGTCGGCGTCGCGGCTGCGGTTGATCTCAAACGGCAGCTCGTTGTAGCGGCACTTGCCGAGCACGGTGATCTGCTCCGGCACGACCTCGACGTCGCCGGTCGCCTGCTTGGGGTTTTTGCTGTCGCGCTCACGCACGGTGCCGACGACCTGGATCGTGGACTCCTTGTTGAGCGACTTGATGATGTTCATCATCTGCTCGGTCTCGACGACGATCTGCGTCGTGCCATAGAAGTCGCGCAGGACGACGAAGGCGAAGTTCTGCCCGACCACGCGGACATTCTCCATCCAGCCGCAAAGCGTGACCTTTTCGCCCGCATTGGCCAGCCGGAGCTGCCCGCAGGTGTGGGTTCTGGACTGCATCATATCATATACTCCCTTTTATAATTTCTTCTTTATGGGCTGCATCGCACAAACCCAGTATGCTGGATGCGCAGGGATTTTTTCGTCAGGCAAAGCAAAAGCCGCAGGGAATCCTTTGTGGATTCACGAGGATTTTTGCAAAGCATGACGGAAAAAGCGCAAGCAGACGGGATGCTGGGAGCGTGCGTTGCTGCCCTTACTTCAAAATTGTACCCTTCAAATTATCGGTCATGTCGTCGAGGATCATGTCGGCGGCGGCCTCGGCGCTGACGGTCAGCTGCTCGCCCTTGCGCAGATCCTTGAGCGAGACAGCGTTCTGCGCGATCTCGTCCTCGCCGAGGAAGATGGCGTAGGGGATGCCGAGCTTGTCGGCGTACTGGATCTTCTGCTTGAATTTCTTGTTCTCGGTGTAGAGCTGGGTACGGATGCCCTGGGCCCGCAGCTCGGTGGCGAGGGTGATGGCCGCCTCCAGATCCTCCGTCATCGGGAAGATCATCACGTCCGCGGGCGAGACGCGCCGCGCGTCGTTGAGCATATTCTGCTCGTTCAGCACGTAGAACAGGCGCGTCAGGCCGATGGAAATGCCGACGCCCGGCAGCTGCTTTTCGGTGTAATATTCGGCGAGGTTGTCATACCGCCCGCCGGAGCAGACCGAGCCGATCTCCGGATGGTCGATCAGCGTCGTCTCGTAGACCGTGCCGGTGTAGTAGTCGAGTCCGCGCGCGATCGTCAGGTCGACGGCGAAGTTTGCCTCCGGCACGCCAAAGGCCGCGAGATAGCGCGTCACGGCCCGCAGCTCGTCGAGGCCAAGGTCGAACGTGTCGTTCTGGCCGCGATAGCCCTCGAGCGCCGCGAGCACCTCGGCATTTTTGCCGCTGATGGAGATGAATTTCAGGATCTCCGCCGCCTGCGCTTCGGTCAGGCCGCAGTCATCGATCAGGCAGGCCGTGACCTTTTCGGGCCCGATCTTGTCCAGCTTGTCCACGGTGCGCATGATGTCGCCGGCCTGCTCGGTCAGGCCCTGCATGGCGTAGAAGCCGTTTAAGATCTTGCGGTTGTTCACGCGGATCTGGAACCGCTTGAGGCCCAGCGTGGTGAACGTCTTATAGATGATGGACGGGATCTCGGCCTCGTTGACGATGGAGAGCTTGCCGTCGCCGATGATGTCGATGTCCGCCTGATAGAATTCGCGGAAGCGGCCGCGCTGCGCGCGCTCGCCGCGGTAGACCTTGCCGATCTGATAGCGGCGGAACGGGAACGCGAGGTCGTTGTAGTGCAGGGCGACGTATTTTGCCAGCGGCACGGTCAGGTCGAAGCGGAGCGCGAGATCAGCGTCGCCCTTGGTGAAGCGGTAGATCTGCTTTTCCGTCTCGCCGCCGCCCTTGGCCAGCAGGACATCGGCGGCCTCAATGGCCGGCGTGTCGAGCGGCGTGAAGCCGTAGAGCGAATAGGTCGTGCGGAGCACGTCCATGATGGCCTCCATCTGTTGCTGCGGCGCGGGCAGCAGCTCCATGAAGCCGGAGAGCGTGTGGGGTTTGATTCGTTCCATTTCCAAAGTTCCTCTCTATGATCATATCGTGTAATTACTATTGTAGGGCCGATGCGGGCGACCAATGGCCGCCCCTACGTTTACAGACGGAAGCACGATAGAATACGTAGGGGCGGGCATTGCCCGCCCGCCAAGTGCAGCGGGAAAGGCGTTTTTATAAAAAGATGCTCTCATCCCGGATGTTTGGGACGAGAGCATAACACTCCGTGGTGCCACCCAAATTCAGAAAGCAGAGCTTTCCCTCTTTCGGATATACGGTTGTCCGCTCGGCGGATGTCCTTCCCGGGTTCGCTCTGAGCGTCCTTTCAGCCAAGGGACGCCTCTCTGGTAGGGCTCTGCCCGGTACTGCTTCCGCGTCTGCACGGGAATTATCGCAGGGTCTTCTTGTTCTTCATCATCATGCGCCAGTCAAGGTCGCCGCGCTGCAAGCCGAGGATCAGCATTTCTGCCGAGGCCAGATTCGTCGCCAGCGGGACGTTGTACGTGTCGCAGAGGTGGATGGTATGCACCATGCGCTGATCCTCCCAGGGGTCGGTGTCGTTCGGGTCGTTGAACAGGAGCACCATATCGACCTCATTATAGGCGATGCGCGCGTCGATCTGCTGGTGTCCGCCCTGATTCTTCGACAGGAACAGACTCACCGGCAATCCCGTCGCCTCCGCGACCAGACGGCCCGTTGTCGCCGTGGCAGAGAGCGAGTGCTTGGACAGGATGCTTTTGTATGCCGTGCAGAATTGAACCATCAGCTCTTTTTTCTTGTCATGCGCCATCAGGGTGATATTCATGCTGCTTTGCTCTCCTTTGCTTCTGTATTTTATGTAGAGATCCGTTATTTCAGTTTCATCAGCGGCACGCGCCGCCCGGAGAGGCGACCGGCCAGGTTCTGGCAGGCTTTGGCCGCGCCCTGCTCGGTAAAATCGATGAGCAGACGGCCGGACGCCGCCGCCAGCACGACAGACGCATCCTCCGGCACCAGGCCCAGCAATGGCAGCCCCACCAGATCCATCACATCGTCGACCGTGGACTGCATCCTTGTGAACAGCTTCGGACTCACACGGTTGACCGCCATGCGCACCGGAATGTCCCGCTTCGCGAGCAGCAGCTCGGTCGCGCGGGCCGCGTCCCGCTGGGACGCAGGATCGGCCAGTGTGACGACGATCGCCTCGTCGGCGTAGGCCCCCGCCAGCTGAAATCCGCGCCCAAGGCCCGCCGGGGCATCGAGCAGGATCCAGTCGAACTTGCCCTTCGCCTGCCGCAGCATCGCGCCGAAGGGCCGCAGGCCAATCGATTCGATCTGTTCGCGCACAGGCGCGGTGAGCAGCGAGAGGCGTGCCTGCGTCGGGTGCGGCGTCGCCTGCTCGACCGGCGTCTCGCCGCGCATCACCGCCGTGAACGGCAACGCCGCTTCGTCTGCCATGCCGAGCGCAATGTCGAGGTTGCGCAGCCCGACATCGAGGTCGATCGCCAGGACGCGGAAGCCGTCCCGCGCCAGACAGGCAGCGATCCCCGCACAGAGGGACGTCTTTCCCGTGCCGCCCTTTCCGGAGATCAACGATACGATCTGAGCCAACGCGCGTCCCTCCCGCAGTGATGTACTTTTACATTATATACGAACCGCGTGGCAAATTCAATGGGAATTTGGCCTCAAATTTGTGAATTTCACGAAAAAACTGTCCGCTGCCGTAAATTTGCCGCCCCGGTTCTATCCGCCGCGCCGCGCGCATACATTCCTTGCAAGGGGGAACGGCTATGAACGAACGAAAGCTGCGCCGGTTCTGCACGGCGATGATCTTATTTGCAATGCTCACGCGGCTGCTCGGCGGCGTGGGCGCGGGGAGATTTGCGTTTTCCGAGGATCCCGCCGAGGCGGAGACGCGCGTCTGGCCCGTGCGGCTGCTGGCCGCCAAGCCGGCGGACGAGCCTCCGGACAAGACCGCGGAGCTGCCTGTTGAAAATTCGGAGCCACCGGAGCGGCAGCTCGCGGCGGAAGTCACGAAGCTGCCGGAAGCCTTTTCTGCTGCCGAGGCGGACGTCATCACGATCGCTGGGGCATCTACTTACACGGCGGACAAGGCCGCGCTGCTCACACGTCCTTCCGCATTGACTGCCGAGACGGACGGGCCGAAGGTGCTCATCGTCCACACGCACACGTCCGAGGCGTACACGCAGGAGCCTGGATGGGAATATGAAAGCACTGATCCGCTCCGCACCGGGGATGCGCAGCATTCCGTCGTCCGCCTCGGTACGCGCGTCGCCGAGCTGCTGAACGCGCACGGCATCGAGACGCTCCACGACACGGCGCTCAACGATTATCCCAGCTATAACGGCGCGTATGAGCGGATGCGGCAGACCATCGAGGGCTATTTGGAGCAGTATCCGTCCATCGAGATGGTGCTCGACCTCCACCGCGACGCGGCGGACGACCCGGCGGGGATGCCCGTGGCCTTTACGGCGGAGGTGGACGGCGCGCGCTGCGCGCAGCTGATGCTCGTCGTCGGCACGGACGAGGGCGGCCTGACGCATCCGGGCTGGAAGGAAAATCTGGCCAACGCGCTGAAGCTCCAGGCCCTGCTGAACCGCATCGCGCCCGGCCTCTGCCGCGACATCGACCTGCGTACCGAGCGCTTCAACCAGCACGAAACGCCCGGCTCGCTGCTCGTCGAGTTCGGCTGCACCGGCAATACCCTTGCCGAAGCGCTCCGCAGCGCGGACTATCTCGCGCAGGCCCTGTGTGCGTTCTGGGATATGATCGAGTTTTCTGAAGATTTTTAGAGCTGTGAAAATTTTTTGAAAAAAGGGCTTTACAAATCGCGATCCGTGTGCTATTCTAATAATGCAAATGATAATTATTACTGTTTTGGAGAAAGCCTATGGCAACAGCAAAAAAATTCAGCCGTAAGCGCGAAGCGATCCTGACCTGTTTGCGCGGCACGACCTGCCATCCCACAGCCGAGTGGGTCTACCAGCAGCTCAAGCCGGAATATCCGGACCTCAGCCTCGGCACGGTCTATCGCAACCTCGCGGCCTTCAAGGCCGAGGGCGTGATCGATTCGGTCGGCGTGGTGAACGGGCTGGAGCGCTACGACGGCAACACCATCCCGCACGCCCACATCGTCTGTGAGAGCTGCGGCGCGGTGCTCGACGCGGAACGGATCGAGCTGCCGGAGGAACTGCTCACACATGTCCAGCAGGACACCGGCTGCGCCATCCGCCGCTATCAGATCAGCTTCACCGGCGTCTGCCCAAATTGTTTGCAAAAGCACTAATTTATCAATCAAAATACGAGAAAAAATCAAAAATTACGGAGGAAATCATCATGAAGAAGTTTGTTTGCAAGGTCTGCGGTTACATCTACGAAGGCGAAGCGGCCCCGGCCGAATGCCCGGTCTGTCATGCCAAGAGCAACATGTTCGAAGAGGTCAAGGGTGAGCTGAAGCTGGCCGCTGAGCACAGCTACGGCGTCTACGGCGCGACCGTCAAGAACAACCCCGACATCTCCGACACCGACAAGGCCTATATCCTCGAGCAGCTGAAGGCCAACTTCAACGGCGAGTGCTCCGAGGTCGGCATGTACCTCTGCATGGCGCGCATCGCCCATCGCGAAGGCTATCCCGAGATCGGCCTGTACTGGGAAAAGGCCGCTTATGAAGAGGCGGAGCATGCCGCAAAGTTCGCCGAGCTGCTCGGCGAGGACCTCGAGCCGAACATGAAGGCCACCACGAAGGACAACCTGGCCTGGCGTGTCGACTGCGAATTCGGCGCCACCGCAGGCAAGGTCGAGCTGGCCACCTGCGCGAAGAAGAACGGCCTCGATGCCATCCACGACACCGTCCATGAAATGGCCCGCGACGAGGCCCGTCACGGCCGCGCGCTCAAGGGTCTGCTGGAGCGCTACTTCAAGTAAGATGGAATACACGGAAAACACCGTGATCTGCAA
>CAJMLC010000117.1 GCA_905214155.1 uncultured bacterium
AAACCATTGAAAACACTAGAAAAACCGCTGATATCTTAATTGGTGCAGCTTGCCACTCAGAAATGACCTTTGTATGTCAGGCAGCCGCGCAAGCGCGCCCGCCTCGACAGCAAAGGTCTTTCTTCGTTCAACCCCGCAATCGCTTCGCTGGATTGCGGGGTTGTGCTCCAAATTTGGCAGTCGATCCATAGTGTTCACATGGCACACGTCGTCGCGAACTGTGCTGGTTCGCGACGACATTTTTACGCTTCGCATCAAACAGTCATCTCTCGCCTGCTCCGCTGCGCCTCTTTTCAAAATCACAACCGCTATCGCCGGGTCGTGATTTTGTTTTTCTAATTTGGTAATTGCTCCAAGGATCAGAAGCAGCCCGCTGCCTTTTTTATTGTGACATCCGATTTGGCATCTATAAACATTCACTCTTATCTGGAATGTATTGCCCCTCAAACAGTCCACATTTTATTATACCAAACCTCCAGACGGCAATATATTTATAAACAGCATAGATTTCAGGCAAAAAATTCATATAACTTGTCCATTGCATCCCTCATCAAAACTTTTTATGATGAAGATACGGATAACAACAGTTCATTTAAAATTTGGATGTATATCAGAAATATCCGGCGCAGTTTCTATGGACGGGCATCGGAGGCTGGGCGCGCGCGTATCTGGAGATCCAGACAGCGCTGCGCGCCTTTCAGGTCCGGGAGACCGCGAGATACTACACGCCGTCGGTAGATCAACCGCTTGCCGCAGAAAGCGAAGCACCGCTGCTGGATCTATTTCGTGCAAAACATGCGGATTTTCGCTCGTATATCTGCCTGCGGGATTATGTGCAGCGGCTGCCGGAGGATGAAAAATGGCTGGCAGGTACGCTCAGCAGCGGCTATACGCTGGAGGAGATCCCGGTTTTCTTCCGCTGCAAAAAGGAGAAACTGACGCAGATCCATGATCGGCTTCAGCGGAGTATGATGAAATATTCAGAAATTTGACCGCGCAGCAGAGCGTTTGTCCATAGTGAAGGTCCCTGCAAAGAACATAACAGCACCCCTGATGGAGCTCGAAACTAAAAACGCCATCCGGGCGGATGGCGTTTTTAGTTGTGCAGCTGGCGGAGGAGCTGATCCTGCCTATTTCTGCCCGCTGAGCAGGAAGCGGGCGAAATTGCGCGCAGCATAGGTCAGCGTGTCCCAGTTTTTCCAGGTCAGCGCCACCGGGCGGCGAGGCGCATTTTGCAGCGGAACAACGGCCACTTGATGCTCAAATCCTACCGCGACCCGCTCATACAGGATTGAATTACCGAGCCCCTGCTGCACCATCGCAAGGATGGTATAGTCATCGTAGACGCGGAAGCGGACGTCCGGCGTCAGGTTTTCTGCCTGAAAGGCGCGGAGCACCGTACTGAAGCCGCCCTCGTCGAGCACCAGGAACGGCTCCGCCGCAAGATCGCGCAGCGTGATCTCCGCTGCGCCGGCCAGCGGATGCTCCTTCGGCAGGACGGCCACCATGCGGTCCTCGTAGAGCAGCTGGTGGCCGGGCGGGAGGACGGCGTCGGAATTCGTGAAGCCGAGGTCGATCTGCCCGTCGTAGAGCCACTGGGCAATCTCGTCGTATTCGCTTTGGCGCATCACGAAGCGCACACCGGGATACTGTGCGGTGAAGGCCTTGATGCGCTGCGGAAGGTAAGTACGGCTGACACTGGTGAACGTGCCGAGGCGGATCTCGCTGTTCTCCAGCTGTAAAAGGTCGGTTCGCTTGCGGTTCAGGCGCGCTTCGGCCGCGACGACCTCCTGGATGTAGGGCAGGTACCCCTCGCCGTCGCGCGTGAGCGTCAGGCGGCGCGTCTCGCGGCTGATGAGCGCCGCGCCGAGCTCCTGTTCGAGGGCCTTGACCGCCTGGCTGACAGCGCTCTGCGAATAGTTCAGCGCGGCGGCCGCGGCGGTGAAGCTCCCATGCTCGACCACGGCGCAGAAGACAGCATATCTGGACATCATGGTTATCATCTCTTTTCCTTATAATTTTATTATAAATATTCGCTTTCCTTATGTCAAGAAACGCGCTATAATCAGGGCACACTTTGGAAAAGGATCGAAAACAGGATGAATCGGAAGAAATTTTTACAGGGACTGCGCGATGGCGTCCCCATTGGGCTAGGTTATCTGGCCGTCAGCTTTGGCATTGGCATCTCCTGCCATACGGCGGGGATCAGCGCGCCGCAGAGCTTTTTGATGAGTCTGCTGAACAACGCCTCCGCCGGAGAATACGGCGGGATCACGGTGATCGCGGAAAATTCGGGGATCTGGATGATGATCCTCATGACGCTGATCATCAACGCGCGCTATCTGCTGATGAGCTGCGCGCTGAGCCAGCGCCTTGCGCCGGACACGCCGCTCCTGCATCGGCTGCTGGTCGGCTTTGACGTGACGGATGAGCTGTTCGGCATTGCGATCGCACAGCCGGGGTATCTGAACGTGTGGTACTTCTTCGGGGCAATGTGCGTGGCGATCCCGGGATGGAGCATCGGGACGCTGATCGGCGCGCTGGCGGGCAGTCTGCTGCCGCAATGGGCCGTGAACGGATTTTCGGTGATGCTGTACGGGATGTTCCTCGCAATCATCGTGCCGGAGGGGAAGAAGAACCACATCGTCCTCGGGTGCATCATGGCGAGCTTTGCGTGCAGTCTGCTGGCGGCGAAGCTGCTGCCGATGCTCTCGGAGGGCATGCGCATCCTGCTGCTGACGATCGTGCTCTCCGCCGCGGCGGCGATCCTGTTCCCGCGCAGGGAAGAGGCCGCGCCGGAGGCCCGCGCGGAAGCGAAGGAGGCAAAGGCCGTATGAACACCTATCTCTATATCGCAATCATGGCGGCCACGACATACGCCATCCGCGTGCTGCCGCTGACACTGATCCGCAAGCCGATCCGGAGCACATTCCTGCGGTCGTTCCTCTACTACGTGCCCTACGTGACGCTGGCGGTGATGACGTTCCCGGCGATCCTGAACACGACAAGCTCGCCGCTGGCCGGGGCCGCGGCGATGATCATCGGGCTCGTGAGCGCATGGTGCGGGCTGGGGCTGCTCCCGGTGTCGCTGCTGTGCTGCGGGTCGGTACTGCTCCTGCAGGCAATTCTATAAACAAAAGGCCGCCTGTTGGGCGGCCTTTGTTCTGCGCGAGCCTCTTGCAAAAGAAGCTCGTTTGCGCTATAATCGAGTTAGAGTGCATAAACTGTATTGCAGAAAACAGGAAACGAACGGAGGGCCAAGGCATGTTCTGGGACAACGTCGCATGGGCATACGACATCTTCGCAAATCTCATCAACCGGAAGGCAAACCGGGCGCTGTGCGCCGCCGTGGCGCAGTGGATCGGTGCGGAAGACGAGGTTCTGGAGTGCGCATGCGGGACGGGATTGCTCAGCGGCGTGATCGCGGAGCGGTGCAGGCGGCTGGTCGCGACGGATTTTTCCGCGAAGATGCTGCAGCAGGCGCGGCGAAAATTGCGGGCATACGAAAATGTGACGTTTGAAGAGGCGGACATCCTGCGGCTCCGCTATCCGGACGGGCAGTTTGACGCGGTCGTGGCGGCGAATGTGATCCATCTGCTGGACGAGCCGTACACGGCCCTGCGGGAGCTGGACCGGGTCTGCCGTCCGGGCGGAAGGCTCATCATCCCCACCTACATGAACCGGACGGAGCGTGGCACGACGAACCGTGTGTCCGGCGCGATCGGGAAGGCGGGCGCGGAGTTCAAGCGGGAGTTCACGCTGGGCTCCTACCGGCAGTTTTTCACAGACGCGGGCTATTCGGACGTCTGCTACAAGCTGTGCGAGGGGCGGATCCCCTGCGCGGTGGCCGTGATCCGGAAGCCGCGCGAGACGACGGAAACGAAGATGTGAGCGATGGAATACAGCGGGAAACAATACCGGCGCGACAGTTGGCTTGGGGCGCTGGGCGCGGCGCTGATGCTGGTGGGCGATCTGTGCCTGAGCGTCATTCCGGCCAGTCCGGCAGACAGCGGACTGTTCCAGCGGGCGGCCTACTTCAGCGGGTCGTGGGAGCCCTGGCGGCTGCCGCTGCTGTGCGGGACGCTACGCGCGATGCGGTGGAGCGAGATGAAGGAATTTGTCCGGCTGACGAAGCAGGGCGGGGCCAGTCTGCGCGACCAGTTCAACAAAGAGAAGAAGCCGTATCTGTTCGTCGGCCTGGTCTGCGTGCGCGAGGCGTATCAGGGGCAGGGCTACATGCGGAAGCTGATGGAACTGGCCTACGCGGAGGGCGCGCGGCTGGGCGTGCCGGTGCCGCTGGAGACGGACGCGAAGAGCAAATGTGACAAGTATGTCCATCTCGGCATGGAGCTGGCTGGGACGCGCGACCTCGGCGCGCATGGGAAACTCTATGATCTGGTCTGGTATCCGAAGAAGTGACCTCCGCCGCCCCCCGTCCGCCCGTCCCCGCCGCAGCGGATGCCTTCCCTTGGGGGAAGGTGGCCCGAAGGGCCGGATGAGGGTATGGAGCACGCATCTAAATGCGATGCAGTTCGTAACTGCTCCCCGACCCCTACATGGTGTTGCAGAAGATCGGGCAAAATCAAAAGCCGCCGCTTCCGGGTGGAGGCGGCGGCTTTGTGTTTATTCGGCGAGCTGTTTGCCGAGGGCCTTGCAGGCCTCGATCGCTTCGTCGTCGGGCGCTTCGCAGCAGATGACACCCTCACGGACGAGATCTGCGCCGGCGGCCTTGACGTCGTTTTCCCAATCGCGCATCCATTCGCCGTCGCCCCAGCCATAGGAGCCGAACAGGCCCACGGGCTTGCCGGAGAGGCTGGACTTGACGGACTGGTACATCGGGTCAAATTCGGTCTCCTCCAGGACCTCGGCGCCCATCGCCGGGCAGCCCATGGCGACCGCGTCAAATTCCGCGACGGCGTCGGCCTTCACATCGTCGACCGTCCAGCAGGTGACGTCCGCGCCGGCTTCCTTCATGCCGTCGACGACCGCGTTGGCCATGGCCTCGGTGTTGCCCGTGCCGCTCCAATAGATCACAAGTGTTTTCTTCATAATGATTCTCCTTATCTCAGACCGCGACGGCCAACTCGTCCATGTTTGACCCGGACTGCCAGCGTTCGCAGTAGATCTGCGTACATTTTTTGAATTTTCGGAATAATGCCTCTGCCCGCGCCTCGTCGCCGTAGACCTTCCAGAGGCCGGCGCGCTTGAAGTTCTGCGCACGGTTTTCGATGAAGCCGCGCACATCCTCGGGCGGATAGCTCAGAAACAGGCCGATCTCGTGCGGGAACTCCGCGCGGCCGCGCAGGCGGCGGATCAGGTCGGTCACGCAGCACTCGCAGCTCCCACAGCGATAGCCCGCCAGGGACAGGATCTCCTGTGCCAGGCCGTTTTGCAGGTCGCGCCGGAGCTTCGCCGGGCGGTAGAGGTAGAGCAGCGCATGCCCGTTTTCCAGCCGCATCGGCAGCAGACACAGTCCCCGCGCGGCAAAGCGCCGGTTGAACGCCCGCACGTCGGCCATCAGCTCCTCGCGCGTCTCATACGGACAGGGGAAGAGGCTCCCGGTCTTGATACCCGCCAGCGTCGGCGCGCATTGGCGGATCAGGCGTTCTTCTGACATGGTTATCCCTCCACGGTGTATTTATCCAAGATGCCGCGCAGCGCGGAAAGCGAGCTGGTGTGGCAGCGCTCGATAATGGTATTTTGCCCTTTTATTTCACTTAATGCACCCTGGACCATCTTATGTGACATCGTGTTGGTGAAAAAAATCATCAGGTCAGGGCTGCCGAGTTTGTTGCGCAGACCGCCGGAGGGCTTGGTGAACACCTTCGACTGGCAGCGGTAACTCTGGCAGAGGTCTTTGTAGCGGCGCTCCATACATTCGTTGCCGCCAAGAATTACAATGCTCATCTGTCGCTCCTTTCTTTGTGTTAGAGTAGTCTAACCTTTGGTTAAAGCGCTCTAACTTCTTGGGACGAGTATACCATATCCACCGGAAAAAGGCAAGAAAAATTTTTGCGTGCCTGCAAAAAATCGGCATGCAGAATGCACGCGCCGCAGCGGAGGCCCCGCGCGCTTCATCTCGGGGGCTTTCGGACGGACGATGTCCGTCCATGCACCGCAAAAAGCCGGACATTGCTGTCCGGCTTTTTGCGGTTTCCGGCCTCAGACGG
>CAJMLC010000118.1 GCA_905214155.1 uncultured bacterium
AACCAGTGACCGGTGTCACTGGTTCGCAATGACGCTTCTACTTTTGAATGGCCAAGGGAATTGTTTTTCAAAAGACCACGACGAGGAGCATCTTGAACTGCTCCTGGCCGAAGACCGCGTGCGGATGGCGGGCGGGCATGACGATGCTGTCGCCCTCGCGCAGCTCGTAATTCACGCCGTCGATCGTGATGCGGCCCACGCCGTCGAGGCAGGTGACAAAGGCATCGCCGCCGGATTCGTGCGTGCTGATCTCCTCACCCTTGTCAAAGGAGAACAGCGTCACGCTCAGCGCGTCGTTCTGCGCCAGCGTCCGGCTGACGACCTGCCCTGGCTGATAGGCGATCTGCTCCTTGAGGTGCAGTACGGTAGATTTGTCGAGATTTTTGATCCCAGTCATAACATCGACCCCTTTCTATCCCGAGTATACCCGAAAAAGGCGGACGCATCCGTTGCTTTTCAAACAAAGGCAAAATTTACGGCGGCTCCCTCTGCAAAGAGGGAGCCGCCGCAGCCGATTCATTTCATGAATTTTTTGATCATGCGCAGTTTGCTGCCCGAATACGGGTGATAGCGCATCGGGAGGTCGAGCCAGTTGGCCTTTTTCAGGATGCTGCGCGTGTGCGTAAACGTCTCAAAGCTCTGTTTTCCGTGGTAGCAGCCCATGCCGGAGGCCCCGACGCCGCCGAACGGCATGTGCGATGTGGCCAGATGAACGATCGTATCGTTGATGCAGCCGCCGCCGAACGAGCACGTGTCGAGAATTTTCCGTTCGTCGGCGCGGTTTTTCGTGAAGAGGTAGAGCGCGAGCGGCTTTTCCCGGCTGCGGATGAAGCGGATGCACTCGTCAAGGCTTTCATAGGTCATCACGGGCAGCACCGGCCCGAAAATTTCCTCCTGCATGATGGGGCTCTCGGGCGAGACGCCGGTCAGGACCGTCGGCGCGATGAAGCGCGTCTCATCGTCGGTCTCGCCGCCGATCGCGGCGGTCTGCCCCGCGAGCAGGCCCTTCACGCGGTGATAATGCTTCTCATTGACGATGACCGGCATTTCATCAAAGCGGCCGTCCGGGAAGAATTCTGCCAGCGCCTTGCGGTAGGCATCGAGAAACGCCGCTTCCACCGACTTGTGGACGAAGCAATAGTCCGGCTCCACGCAGGTCTGCCCGGCGTTGAGCACCTTGCCGAACGCGATACGCCGCGCCGCGACAGGGATGTCCGCACTCTCGGTCACGATGACGGGGCTTTTGCCGCCGAGCTCGAGGCAGACAGGCGTGAGATATTTCGCGGCGCTCTGCATGACGACGCGGCCCACGGCGGGCGAACCGGTGAAGAAGATGAAATCGAACCGCTCGTCGAGCAGGGCCTTATTTTCCTCGCGCCCGCCCTCGACGACGGCGATGTATTCCGGGTCGAACGTCTCGCCGAGCAGCTTTGCCAGCGCGCGGCTCGTCGCCGGGGCGTAGGCCGAGGGCTTGACGACGGCGCAGTTGCCGCCGGAGATCGCGCCGATCAGCGGCTCGAGGCAGAGCTGGATCGGATAGTTCCACGGCGCGAGGATCAGGCAGACGCCATACGGTTCCGGCGAGCGGAAGCTCCGGGACGGGAACTGCGCCAGCGGCGTCGGCACGCGCGTCTCGCGCATCCATGAACGCAGGTGCTTCAGATGGAAACGAATTTCATCGAGCACCATGCCCGTCTCGGTCATGTAGACCTCCATCGGGGCCTTGCGAAAATCGGCAGCCATCGCCTCGGCCAGCACCCGCTCGTTCGCCTGTACGGCGGCCTGCAACTTCTTCAGCGAGGCGAGGCGGAACTCCGCACTGCGCGTCGCGCCTGTTTCAAAATAGGCCCGCTGGGCCTGTACCAGTTCCGACGTCGTCATGGCGTCATTCCTCCTCTTCATAGTCCAGCAGGGCACGGCTGAGCGCTAAAATTTCCGGCTCGTCCAGCGAATTTTCGAACGTGACCGTTCCGCGCACGCCGCTTTCGTTCAGGCCGTCCGCGGCCTCCAGCCGGCGGCGGAGCTGCATCGCGATGCCATAGCTGCCGTCGATGATCTCGGGCGTCCGCCCGACGATGCGGCGGATGGCCCCCTGCAGGAACGAATAATGCGTGCAGCCGAGGACGACGGCGTCGACCGGGACCTTGAGATACGGCGAGAGCTTTTCAAAGAGATATGCCGAGAGCTGTTCGCCGCGCAGAATGCCCTGCTCGACGAACTCCATCAGGCCGCTGCACGGGATGGGGATGATCTCGGCCTGCTGTTCATACTGCGCGCGGAGCGCCTGGAATTTCTGCTCCTTGACGGTCATGGCCGTCGCCATGACGAGGATGCGGCCGCCGGGATGCCGCTCGACCGCGGGCTTGAGCGCCGGCTCCGTGCCGATGATGGGCACGTCCGGAAATTCGGCGCGCAGCGTATTGGCCGCGGCGGAAGTCGCCGTGTTGCAGGCGATGACGATGGCCTTCGCGCCCTCGTCCAGCAGGTGCCGCACGATCGCGCGGCTGCGCGCCGTCACCTCGTCCACGGTTTTCACACCGTAGGGCGCGTGGAGCGAGTCGCCATAGTAGAGATAGTTTTCCTCCGGCAGCAGACGGACCGTCTCCCGCAGGACGCTGATCCCGCCGAGGCCGGAATCGAAAAATGCAATGGGTCTGGAATCTGACATATCATGCCTCCTCGGTCAAAAATACAAAGCGGCACCGCACGATTCGGTAATTGTGTGGTGTTGCCATAAATTTTATTTTACCACGTTTTCGTCAAAGCGCAAGGGGAAACGGCGCGCGCCGCTCTCCGCCGCTTTTCCGGTTGACATCCGTCCATTCTTCGGGCTATAATTGAGACAGAGAGAACACAGAATGGAGGAGTTTTCTATGGTAAACACGATCTATCAAAAATCGTTTGCCGCGCTGATGAAGCGGCCGTTCCGCCTG
Organism: uncultured bacterium; assembly: GCA_905214155.1. Taxonomy (GTDB): domain Bacteria; phylum Bacillota; class Clostridia; order Oscillospirales; family Oscillospiraceae; genus CAG-170. Next base: position 2,934 of record CAJMLC010000118.1, read on the forward strand.
TGGGGGATCTCGCTGCTGGGCGCGCTGCTCTGCTGGCTTGCGGGCATCGGCTTCGCGGGCATTCTCGCGGTCGGCTTCGCCATCGCCTGGGCCATCGACGTGAGCCTTGCGATGATCTTCCTGCACACGTATCAGACTGGGGAGGAGCCGCACACGGCCGACCTGTTCCAGACATTCCGCAAGGATCGTTTCCTGCGCGTGGTCGGCGGCATGGCATGGATGAGCCTCTGGATTTTCCTCTGGTCGCTGATCCCGGTCGTGGGCATCGTGTTCGGCGTGATCCGGATGTATGAATACCGCTTCGTGCCGTATATCCTCATGACGCGCGACGACGTCAAGCCCACCGACGCGCTCCGCGTCTCCAGGGAGCAGACGATGGGCTATAAGGGCAAGATGTTCTGGGCCGATGTGATCCCGGTGCTGCTGTGGATCGCGGTGGTGCTGGTGCTCTCGCTGCTGGGGATCATCCCGTATCTCGGGGTGCTGTTCCGGGTGATTTTGTTCTTGTTCAACATTGTCTACGGCCTGTTCCTGAACCTGTTCTACGGCATCCAGCACGCGGCGTTCTACGCCGAGCTTCAGGACGCGGCCAGTCCCGCGCCCGCCGCGCCCGTTGTCCCGCCGGTGATCCCCGCACCGCAGGCCCCGAAGGCGGAGGAACCGGTCAAGGAGTCCGAAGCGCCGAAGGCGGAAGCACCTGCCGAGGAAGCAAAACCGGCAGAAGAAGCGAATGAGGCGCCTGTCTCTGAGGAAGCAGCAGCGGAGCCGGAAGCGCCCCATACCTGCCCGGTCTGCGGGATGCCCGTCCAGCTCAACGAGAAGTTCTGCACCAGCTGCGGCCATAAGCTCTGATTCGTCAGAACCAACCCATCTGAACCAAAACCCAGCCTGAGATCGTTGATCTCAGGCTGGGTTTTTAGATCGCAGAAAGGACTTCGCCGATCTTGTCGCGGAAGATGAGATTCGCCTGGCCGTCATACGGCGTGGCGTCGCGGTTGATGAGGACGAGCTTGTCGCCGGTATAATAATCGATCAGGCCCGCCGCGGGATAGACCGTCAGCGACGTGCCGCCGACGATCAATACATCCGCTGCGCCGATCGCCTCGATCGCGCCGCGCAGCGTTCGCTGGTCGAGTCCTTCCTCGTAGAGCACGACGTCCGGCTTGATGAGTCCGCCGCACGTGCAGTGCGGCACACCGTCGGAATGCAGGATGTAGTCCGCATCGTAGAATTTTCCGCACGTCTGGCAGTAGTTGCGCAGCGTCGAGCCGTGCAGCTCAAAGACATTCCGGCTGCCCGCCTTCTGGTGCAGGCCGTCGATGTTCTGCGTCACGACCGCGCGCAGCTTTCCCTCGCGCTCCCAGCGGGCGAGCGTTTTGTGCGCGGCGTTCGGCTCCACATCCGGCGCAAGCAGCTTTTCTCGATAAAAGCGGTAGAAATAGTCGGTATGCGCATAGAAAAAGTGGTGGCTCAGGATGGTTTCCGGCGGATAATCGAACTTCTGGTGATAAAGTCCATCCACGCTCCGGAAATCGGGAATGCCGGACTCGGTCGACACGCCTGCGCCGCCAAAAAAGACGATGTTGTCACTTCCGGTAATCCAGGTTCTTAGGGTCTCGAGATCGGAACTGTTCATTTTCTGCCTCCAATTCCGCGATAAATTTACGTTCTGCCCGCGTTTTGTATGGAAAACGCAGCTTTTGGAACATATCGGGCCGCAGCTCCATTGTGCGGAGAATGGCCTGTTTTTTCCGCCAGCGGTCTACCTTTTCATGGTTGCCCGAGAGCAGCACCTCCGGCACGGTCAGGCCGTGCCATTCCTCAGGCCGCGAATACTGCGGATATTCGAGCAGTCCGTCCCAGTGGCTCTCGTCCGTGAAGCAGACCTCGTCGCCGAGCACGCCCGGCACGAGGCGCGACACCGCGTCCACCACGCACATCGCCGGCAGCTCGCCGCCTGTCAGCACGAAGTCGCCGACTGAGATCTCCTCATCCACGCATTCGTCGAGGAACCGCTGGTCGACGCCCTCATAGTGCCCGCAGACCAGAATCAGCGCATCATAGTCCCGCCGGAGCTGCTTGGCCTTCTCCTGCTGAAACACCGCGCCGCACGGCGAGAGATAGATCGTGTGCGCGGGCGCGCTGAGCTCGTCGCAGATGGCCGTCCAGCAGCGGTAGAGCGGGTCGCACTGCATCACCGCGCCGCGCCCGCCGCCGTAGGGATAGTCGTCCACCTGATTCTGCTTGTTCGTGGTGTAGTCCCGGATCTGATGCGTGTGGATCTCGATGAGGCCCTTTTTCTGCGCGCGGCCCAGGATGCTGGACTGCATCATCGCGTCCACGGCCTCCGGGAAGAGCGTCATGATGTCAAACCGCATCGCTCTGCATCCCCTCCAGCAGCCGCACGCGGATGAAGCCCTCGTCCGGATTGCGCTCCAGAATGAACTCCGGCACGGCCGGGATCATGTATTCCCGCTCGCCCTCGACGACATAGACGTCGTTTGCAGGCAGCTGCAGAATTTCCTTCACCTTACCGAGCGTCTGGCCCTCGCAGAGCACCGGCAGCCCGATCAGATCCTGAATGAACATGCTGCCCTCGGGCAGCTCGGCGTCGTCGCGGTCGATCTCGACGACCACATCGCGCAGCCGCGCAGCAGCCTCCACGCTGTCGACGCCCGCAAGCTTCATCAGCACGCACGTCTTCTGCACCCGCGCATCCTCGACGGTATACGGCTTGCCCGCAAGATAGACCGTGTCGAAATCCAATAGGAACTCGGGGCTGTCAGCCCACGGCAGGATTTTTACATCGCCGCGCAGACCGTGCGTCGACACGATCTTCCCGGCGGGAAGATATTGTTGTTTCATGGGAACCTCCATAACTGGGGTAGATATGATTAGTATAACTTGTTTTCCAGAAGGAAACAAGAGAAAATCTTCGCTATGGCGGACAAGAACAAAATCGGCACGTGGGATCGGGTCGTTTTCACAAACAATCAGAAATGACTTGCAAAATTCGGGCGTGTTTGTTATATTTATAGACAAACTGGAGGTTGTCAAAGTACAGAGTGCCCTTGGAATGTCCGATGTACT
>CAJMLC010000119.1 GCA_905214155.1 uncultured bacterium
AACTGCTTGATTGAACGCGAAGGGGGCTCTTTGCCCCCTTCACTCTTCCCCAGCGGCTCTGTTTGCAAAAGTTCCATCGTATCGTTCTAGAAAACACAATGCCGCCGCGGCCAACAGGCCGCGGCGGCATGACCATCCTCTCCGCACGCTCTCTCCTCATGCCTTGGGATGATATTTGTTATACACAGCTTTCAAGTTCTGCTTGACGAGCTGCGCATAGACCTGAGTGGAGGAAATGTCGCTGTGGCCAAGCATTTCCTGAATGGACCGGAGATCGGCCCCGTTTTCGAGCAGGTGCGCCGCAAAGCTGTGCCGCAGCGTATGCGGCGTGATCTCCTTGTCGATGTGCGCCTTTTCCTGATAGTATTTGATGATCTTCCAGAGGCCCTGGCGGCTCATGCGTTCGCCGGAGACATTCACAAACAGCGACCGCTCCCCCGGCTCGGCCACCATGCTCGGTCGCACATTCTCCATGTAATCCTTCAGCACGGATACCGCCTCGGGATAGAGCGGGATGAGCCGCAGCTTCTCGCCGCTCGCACAGCGGAGGAATCCGCCCGTCAGGCTCACATCGTCGACGTTCAGCCCGATCAGCTCGCTCACGCGGATACCCGTCGCATACAGCACCTCGAGCATCGCCTTGTCGCGGCAGCCCTTGAGGTCATTCGGCTTCGGCTGATCGAGCAGCAGCTCGACCTCCTTGCCGCTCAAGATCTGCGGGAGCTTTTTCTCCGCCTTTTCGACCTTGATGTTGTGGACCGGATTGGCCTCGATCTCGTCCTCGGCCATCGCGTAGAGATACAGGCTCTTGAGCGAGGCCAGCGAACGCGAGACCGTCGCCGGGGATTTCCCCGCGTCGTGCAGCCAGGCGACATAGTCGCTCACGACCATCTGATCCGCGTCGAGCACGGCCACGCCTCTGGTCTCCAGATATGACGCATACTGCCGCAGGTCCCGCATGTACGACGAGACCGTGTTGGCCGAGGCGTTTTTGACATGGATGAGGTAATCCTCATACCGCGCAATGATGTTGACCATAGACGTGTCCTTCCAGAATTCGTTTGATCGCGCCGGGGCGCAAATAAGACCGCCCGCTGCGCGGACGTCAAACAAAAAACAGCCGCAGCGCCGAACGGCGGGGCTGCAAAAAACAATACGAACAGAAAGACACAACAGCCGGGTCCTTTCCGAACAAAGAAGCGACGCCCTCTGCCGCAGCCGGACGCGCACGTCCGAAAAACAGAACAGGCAGATGCAGCCGCAGTATATTATGAAAGCAAAATTATTGCTACCGCCCGGTCCTGCGAGCGTGATGTTACTATAGCGCAAAGCGCCTTAAATTTCAAGGAAAATTCCGCAAAATCATGATTTTTGTAAATTATGACAAGGTATTATGTCGACTGCATTATGTCGACAACGCAACCAAAGAGGCGGTGCAGAGCGGTGATCCGCAGTCCAAAACACCAGATATGGTATCTTACAGCCCGGCGTCACGCAAATCTTGATTTTGCAGGATTTCATGCGCGCTTTTATGGAAATGTAAATAATATTTACCTCGCAAGCTCATGACGCCGCACTTTCATTTTCTGCGGTACTTCCGCTTTTTCGGCCGCAGCTGGCAGAGCATCGCAATCATTGCCGTCATCGCGACCGCACCGAGCCACAGCAGCGGCAGCCGCAGCTGGCCGACAAAGAGCAGATTCCCCATCAGCGCACAGACCGCCGTGCACCCGCTGCTCACTGCGGCCCAGAGCACCTTGTGCTCTTTTGCCATCCCCGTGCAGATCAGCCCGGACGCAGCCGCGCCGCAGAGCGCCGCGCAGCGGCCTGCCGTCATCAGCCCCTCCTGCGGAATGACACCGCCCATCACCAGCGCAGCTGCCAGCGCACAGAGGCCAACACCGATCGCTCCGCCCAGCAGCACGCTCTTCCAGACCCAGCTCACAGGCCCGCCGCGCTTCGTACCCGTTCGTTTCTTGCCCATCCGGCATCCCTCCTTCCCCACCACTCTATGGCCCTGTCCCATCAAAAAGAACCGCTTCTGATTTTCTGCTGCACCGGACGAGCCTGGCCGCCCCTACATTCTGAAATCAAAATGAGAATGGGTAAAGAAATCGCCCGGCTGCGAATGCAGCCGGGCGATCATGGGACACGATTATTTCTTTGCCTTCTTTTCCTTGCGGGCGGCAGCCATCGCAGCCTTCTGCTTGGCGGCTTCCTTCTCGGCGGTGTTGTTGCTGGAGACAGCGAACTTTGCGAACTCCACACGGACACGGTCGGCGCTGGTCTCGATGACGATCGAGTTATCCTTCACGGACACGACGTCGCCGATGATACCGCCAATGGTCGTGATGTTGTCGCCGACCTTCAGCGCGTTGCGCATGGCCTCGGCTTCCTTCTTCCTCTTGTTTTCCGGGCGGATCATGAAGAAGTAGAAGACCGCGATCAGCGCGACCATCATGATGATAAACGAAAGGTTGCTGCCGCCGGCGGCTGCGCCGGACTCCAAGAATAAGGTCATTGTTTTTCCTCCATCGTTTTCAAACTTTGAATATTATACCGGTTCTTGCGTCATTTTGCAAGACGGCTTGAGCAATTTTCCAAAATAAACTCCGCGCGATCAGATCTTCCGCGCCAATTTTTCGGAATACTCCGCGCGGAAGGCCGTAAACGTGCCGTTGTCAAGGCTTTCGCGGATCCGTTCCATCAACTTGTTGTAGAAATACAGGTTGTGCATTACAGAAAGCCGCATCGCCAGCATCTCCTCCGCCTTGAACAGGTGGTGCAGATACGCCTTGGAATAGCGGCGGCAGACCGGGCAGTCGCATTCCGGGTCGATCGGTGACTCATCGTAGATGTACTTTGCGTTTTTCAGGTTGATCGCGCCCTGCCACGTGAACAGCTTGGCGTGCCGCGCGTTGCGCGCAGGCATCACGCAGTCAAAGAAATCCACACCGCGTGCGACAGCCTCGATGATGTTGCTCGGCGTGCCGACGCCCATCAGATAGCGCGGCTTGTCCGCCGGCATGTAGGGCTCCACCGCTTCGATGATCTGATACATGACCTCCGTTGGCTCCCCGACGGCCAGACCGCCGATCGCGTAGCCCGGCAGATCGAGCTTTGCGATCTCCTTCATGTGCCAGATGCGAAGGTCTTCAAACGTCGCGCCCTGATTGATGCCCCAGAGCTGCTGGCCGGGATTCACCGCATCCGGCTCTGCCAGATACCTGGCCATCGCCTCCTTACACCGCGCCAGCCAGCGGGCCGTGCGCTCGCAGGAAGCCTTGGCATACGGATAGGTCGCCGGATTCTCCACGCACTCGTCGAAGGCCATCGCAATGTCGGAGCCGAGATTTGCCTGAATCCGCATGCTCTCCTCCGGCCCCATGAAGATCTTCCGTCCGTCAAGATGCGAGGCGAAATGCACGCCCTCCTCCTTGATCTTCCGCAAACCCGCAAGGGAAAATACCTGGAACCCGCCGGAGTCCGTCAGGATCGGCCCGTCCCACGTCATGAACTTGTGCAGACCGCCGAGCTTTTTGACCACTTCATCGCCCGGACGAAGGTGCAGGTGATATGTGTTGGACAGCTCGACCTGCGTCCCGATCTTCTCCAGATCCGCCGCGCTCAGCGCGCCCTTGATCGCGCCCTGCGTGCCGACGTTCATAAAGACCGGCGTCTGCACCGTCCCATGCGGACACGTAAAGACGCCCCGCCGCGCGTTCCCCTCTTTTTTAATGACCTGAAACATCCGTCCCCTCCTCTGTTAACCCATCGGCGATGAACATCGCATCGCCGAAGCTGAAAAACCGATACCGTTCCTGTACTGCCGTTTCGTAAGCGTGCAAAATATGCTCTCGGCCCGCAAACGCGGACACCAGCATCACGAGCGTGCTCTCCGGCAGATGGAAATTCGTGATCAGCGCATCCATCGCGCGGAATTGGTAGCCCGGATAGATGAAGATCTCCGTCCATTTTGAGCTTTCGCGGAAGCTCCCATCCTCCTGCACCAGCGACTCCACCGTCCGGCAGCTCGTCGTGCCGCAGCAGACGATGCGCCCGCCGCTGCGGCGCGTCTCGTTCAGAATTTCCGCCGTTTCGGCGTCCATCATGCAGAATTCGCTGTGCATGTGGTGCTCCGTGATCTCCTCAGCCTTGACCGGGCGGAACGTCCCGAGGCCGACGTGCAGCGTTACGTATGCGAGCTTCACGCCCTTGGCCGCGATCTGCGCCAGGAGCTCCTTCGTGAAGTGCAGCCCTGCCGTCGGCGCAGCGGCCGAGCCGTTGATCTTCGAGTATACGGTCTGATACCGCTCCCCATCCGCGAGCTCCTCCTTGATGTACGGCGGCAGCGGCATCTTTCCGAGCCGCTCCAGCACCTCAAGGAAGATCCCCTCGTAATGGAACTGCACCAGCTTGTTCCCGTCGTCCACTTCGCCGACGACCGTCGCCGTCAGCTCGCCATCGCCGAAGCTCAGCTCCGTCCCGGTATGTGTCTTGCGGCCCGGCTTCGTCAGACATTCCCAGACGCCCTCGCCCTTGTCCCGCAGCAGCAGCACCTCCACCGCGCCGCCTGTCGGCACGCGGTGCCCCAGCAGCCGCGCCGGCAGCACACGCGAATTGTTCAGCACCAGACAGTCTCCGGGCCGCAGCAGCTCCGGGATCTCATAAAAATGCCGGTGTGCGATCGCGCCCGTCGTCCGGTCGAGCGTCATCAACCGCGACGCGCTCCGGTCGGCCAGCGGCGTCTGCGCGATCAGCTCCTCCGGCAGCTCGTAGTAAAAATCATGGGTTTTCAACAAACATTGCCCCTTTTTTCGTAGAAGTTCCTCTGAGATTCACATTGACAAGCTCCGCTGCTTATGCTATGATGAAGCCATCAAATTTCGCGGACATTTGGCCGTGTCAGGCGTACACATCGTGTTCCGCCTGTCGCCAAGCCATGTACAAGTCATTGTAAGATTATAATACATCGCAAATCGACATGCAACCGTTACTTTGCCCGCGGGCAGAAATTCTGACAGATTGGAGTCTCATCATGGAACAGTATAAGATCGGTATCATCGGCGCGACCGGCATGGTCGGCCAGCGCTTCGCGCTCCTCACGGCGAACCACCCGTGGTTCCAGCCCGTTGTCCTCGCGGCCAGCAGCCACAGCGCCGGCAAAACCTACAAGGACGCCGTCGGCTCCCGCTGGTACATGAACGACCCGATGCCAAAGTCACTCGAGAACGTCGTCGTCATGGACGCTGAGGCCGACGCCGAGCAGATCGCCTCGATGGTCGACTTTGTCTTCTGCGCGGTCAACATGAAGAAGGATGAAATCAAGGCGCTTGAAGAACGCTATGCCAAGCTCGAATGCCCGGTCGTCTCCAACAACTCCGCCCACCGCGGCACGCCGGACGTCCCGATGGTCGTGCCGGAGCTCAATCCGGAGCACATCCAGGTCATCGACGCGCAGCGCCAGCGCCTCGGCACAAAGCGCGGCTTCATCGCGGTCAAATCCAACTGCTCGCTCCAGAGCTACGTTCCCGCGCTGCACCCGCTGCGCAAATACGGTCTGGAAAGCGCCCTCGTCTGCACCTATCAGGCGATCTCCGGCGCTGGTAAGACGTTTGAGACGTGGCCCGAAATGGTCGACAATGTGATCCCCTTCATCGGCGGCGAGGAAGAAAAGTCCGAGCAGGAGCCGATGAAGCTCTGGGGCCATGTAGAAAACGGTCAGATCGTCAATGCGACTGAGCCGTCCATCACCGCGCAGTGCCTGCGCGTCCCGTGCTCCGACGGGCACATGGCCGCCTGCTTCATGAAGTTCAAGGGCGAGGCCCCCTCCATCGAACAGATCAAGGCCGACTGGGCCAATTACGCGGGCCGCGCACAGGAGCTGAATCTCCCCTCCGCACCAAAGCAGTTCCTGCACTACTTTGAGGAAGAGAACCGCCACCAGACCATGCTCGACGGCGATCTTGAGCACGGCATGGCCATCAGCATCGGCCGTCTGCGCCCCGACACGC